>DASTLD010000133.1:0-3484 GCA_035715345.1 Longimicrobium sp. | reverse complement strand
CGCGGAGGCGGTGCGCGAGCGGGACGGCGCGCTGCTGCTTGTTCGCGACCGCTTCGCGGCTTATGATAGGCCCCTGGCGGCGCGCGTGCTGCGCGCCGCGCTGCGCCGCCTGGGCGCCGTGCCCGGCCGCACGGGAACCCGCCTGGCACTGGAGTTTATCAGCCGGGCGCCCAGCGGCAGGGAGCTGCGGCTGCGCGGCGGCGTTTGCGTGACCACGGAGTTCGGCACCGCGCGGGTGGAGCGCGCGGCCCGCGCGGAGGCGGAGACGCCCCCCGACCGGCCGCTGTCGATCCCCGCCGCGGAGGCCGGGCAGGGCACCCTGTGCGTGGGCGGCCGCGCGCTTCGGGCCTGCTGGGGGCCGGCGACGCACGCGAGCGGCCAGGCGGTGCGCATCGCGGTGGAGCGCGCGGGCTTTCCGCTCACGCTGCGCGGCTGGGCCCCCGGCGACCGGGTGCGCACCCGCGCCGGGCGCCGCCCGCTCAAGAAGCTGTTCGGCGAGGCGCGCGTACCGCTCCGCGAGCGGCGGCGCCTTCCCGTGCTGGCGGACGCCGCCGGCGCAGTGCTCTGGGTGCCGGGGGTGGCGAGCGCGCCGGAGTGCGCGCCCGGGCCCGGCGAGCGGGCCATCACCCTTTCGATCTCCGATGCCTGACACCGCCCTGACCCTGGCGCGCACCGGCGGCAAGCCGCTGCAGCGCATCGTCTACTCCGAGGAGCAGATCGCCGCGCGCGTGCGCGAGATGGGGCGCCAGATCGCCGGCGACTTTCCGGACGGCGAGGACCTGCTGGTGCTGGGGCTGCTCAAGGGCTCGTTCATCTTCCTGAGCGACCTGGTGCGCGAGATCACCCGCCCCCTGCAGGTGGACTTCCTGGTGGCCAGCAGCTACGGCTCCGGCACCACCACCTCCGGCGAGGTCAAGCTCCTCTACAACCCGTCCGCCGAGATCGAGGACAAGCACCTCATCGTGGTGGAGGACATCGTGGACAGCGGCACCACGCTCAACCGCCTGGTGCCCATGCTGGAAAAGCGGCGCCCGCGCTCGCTGGAGATCTGCGCGCTGCTGCACAAGCACATCGCGAAGGACCTGGTCAGGGAGCCCCGCTGGGTGGGCTTCGACGCCCCACACGAGTTCCTGATCGGCTACGGGCTGGACCACTCGGAGAACTTCCGGAACCTGCCGTTCATCGGCAGCCTGTAGCGCCCCCCGCGGCGGCGCCGGCCTCCGGGTCCCGCCGCGCAGAAGGATAGAAGAGAGTCACATGGCAGACGACGAGAAGGGCACCCCCCGCCCCACCCCGCCCCCCACCCGCCTGGGCCGCGCCTCGCGGCAGGGCGGGTTCTGGCTCATGCTGCTGCTGGCCTCCGTCATCACCGTCCACCTCTTTTCCAAGGGCCAGGAGCCGGTGCGGCCCCTGGACTGGTCGGAGTTCATGGCGGAGGTGCGCGCCGGCAACGTCAAGTCCGTGACCGTGACGGACGGGGTGCTGGTGACGGGCGAGGTCAAGGAGCCCTGGCGCAACGACCGCACGCCGACGTCCAAGTTCCGCACCCGCGCGCCCATCCAGGACTCCGAGGCCATGGTCGCGGAGATGGAGAAGCACGGCGTCCGCCTCTCCGCCCGCGAGCGCGACACGGGGCTGTGGGACGTCGCGCGCATGATGCTGCCGTGGCTGCTGATCATCGGCCTGTGGATCTTCCTGTTCCGGCAGATGCAGTCCAGCGGCAACAAGGCCTTCCAGTTCGGCAAGAGCAAGGCGCGCCTGCTGACCGGCGACACGCCCAAGGTCACCTTCGAGGACGTGGCCGGCGCGGACGAGGCCAAGGCGGAGCTGCAGGAGATCGTCGAGTTCCTCAAGGACCCCAAGAAGTTCAGCCGCCTGGGCGGGCGCATTCCGAAGGGTGCCCTGCTGGTGGGCCCCCCGGGCACCGGCAAGACGCTGCTGGCGCGCGCCGTGGCCGGCGAGGCGGGCCGCCCCTTCTTCTCCATGTCCGGCTCGGACTTCGTGGAGATGTTCGTGGGCGTGGGCGCCAGCCGCGTGCGCGACCTGTTCGAGCAGGGCAAGGCCCACGCGCCCTGCATCATCTTCATCGACGAGATCGACGCCGTGGGCCGGCACCGCGGCGCCGGGCTGGGCGGCGGGCACGACGAGCGCGAGCAGACGCTGAACCAGCTCCTGGTGGAGATGGACGGCTTCGAGAGCAACGACGGCGTCATCCTGATCGCGGCGACCAACCGCCCGGACGTGCTGGACCCCGCGCTGCTGCGCCCGGGCCGCTTCGACCGGCAGATCGTGGTCGACGCGCCGGACCTGCGCGGCCGCGAGGGCATCCTCAAGGTGCACCTCAAGAAGATCCCGGTGTCGCCGGACGTGCAGGTGGGGGTGCTGGCGCGCGGCACGCCGGGCATGTGCGGCGCGGACCTGGCCAACCTGGTCAACGAGGCCGCCCTGCTGGCCGCCCGCCGCGACCGCGACAAGGTCTACATGGCGGACCTGGAGGAGGCCAAGGACAAGGTGATGCTGGGCGCCGAGCGCCGCTCCTTCGTGATGAAGGAGGAGGAGCGCCGGCTGACCGCCTACCACGAGGCCGGCCACGCCGTGTGCGCCATGCGCGTGGCCGGCAACGACCCGCTGCACAAGGTGACCATCGTTCCCCGCGGGCGGGCGCTGGGCCTGGCCTTCACGCTGCCCGAGGACGACCGCGTCTCCGTGACGCGCCGCGAGCTGGAGGCCATGCTGGTGATGACCTACGGCGGGCGCGCGGCGGAGGAGCTGGTCTTCGGCCGCGAGCGGGTGACCACGGGCGCCAGCAGCGACATCTCCAAGGCCACCAGCGTGGCGCGGCGGTACGTGACGCAGTGGGGGCTGTCGGACGCGGTGGGCCCGGTGGCCATCTCCGACAACGACCACGAGGTGTTCCTGGGCCGCGACATCCAGACGCGGCGCGAGGTGTCGGAGAAGACGGCGGAGCTGGTGGACGCGGAGGTGGCGCGCGTGCTGAACGACGCGCTGGACCACGCCCGCGCCACCCTGCGCGAGAACGCGGAGCTGCTGCACGCCGTGGCCAACGCGCTGCTGGAGCGCGAGACGCTGTCGCGCGAGGAACTGGAGCTGCTGGCCGACGGCCAGGCGCTGCCGCCCATGAAGACCGCCGAGCTGCCGGGCCCGCCGGACGTGGCGGAGCTGCCCGCGGCCGCGGCGGAGCCCGCGCCCAAGCCGCGCCCGGGCGTCGAGGGGCTGACGCCGCGCCTGGCGTAGAAAGTACGGAGTACGGGTACGAAGTACGAAGTACGTTTTTCCGTTGGCGGCGCGGGCGCCGGTGCGATACTTTCGCACCGGCGCCCGTTTTTCGTGCCCCGTACCTCGTACTCCGTACTTCGTACTGATGCTGTGGGAGATCCGGGGCCGCACGCTCATGCTGGCGCGCCCGCTGGTGATGGGCATCCTGAACGTGACCCCCGACAGCTTCAGCGACGGGGGTCGCTTC
>DASTLD010000132.1:0-4832 GCA_035715345.1 Longimicrobium sp. | reverse complement strand
CGGCAGGCGGACTTTCCGCTTCCGGAGGTGCTTCCCTACCCCGAGCTGGCGTCGCTCTCGTACGAGGCGCGCCAGAAGCTGGACCGCATCCGCCCGGCGACGCTGGCGCAGGCGGGCCGCATTCCCGGCGTCAGCCCCAGCGACCTGCAGAACCTGGTGATGGAGGTGCGAAAGCGCGGGATGGCCGCGGTGGCCGCCGCGGGGGCGGAGTAGCACGGCCTTCCTCGCGGACCCGAGACTCCGGCGCAGGCGAAAAAGATCCTTCGGTCGGCGCCAGGCGGCAGTGCACTGACGGGTGCTGTGCGGCGCCTCCCTCAGGATGACACCGTGGTGGCGCGGAGAGGGGGATTGTTTCACGTGGAACAATTCTTCATCGCACTCACGCACTCATGCACTCACGCACGCACGCACTCACCCACTTCGTACTTCGTTCCTTCGTACCTCGTACTCGCCCCACTCCTTTCCCATCGCGCGCGCGCGAGGGTATATTCCGGCACCAACCCCCGTCACCCCACCGTGAGGACGACCAGCGTGTCGCGGATCATCGCCATCGCGAACCAGAAGGGCGGCGTCGGCAAGACCACCACGGCCATCAACCTGGGCGCCTGCCTGGCCGTGGCGGAGAAGAAGACGCTCGTCATCGACACCGATCCGCAGGGCAACGCCACCAGCGGGCTGGGCATCGACAAGGAAGAGGTCGAGCGCTCGATCTACGACGTGCTCACCGACGACCTTCCCGTCGCGGACGCCATCGTCGAGCAGGTCCACTTCCCCTGCCTGGACGTGGTCCCCGCCACGCGCGACCTGGTGGGCGCGGAGGTGGAGCTGGTCAACCGCCGCAACCGCGAGAACATCCTGCGCAAGGCGCTGGAGCCCATCGCCGGCCGGTACGACTACGTCCTCATCGACTGCCCGCCCTCGCTGGGCCTGCTGACGCTGAACACGCTGGCCGCCGCGGACTCCGTCCTCATCCCCATCCAGTGCGAGTTCTACGCGCTGGAGGGGCTGTCCCAGCTCCTGAACACCGTGACCCTGGTGCAGAAGAGCCTGAACCCGCGGCTGCAGATCGAGGGCGTGCTGATGACCATGTACGACGGGCGGCTCAACCTGTCGCGCCAGGTGGCGGAGGAGGCCAAGGAGTACTTCGGCCCCAAGGTGTACCGGACCACGGTGCCGCGGAACGTGCGCATCGCGGAGGCGCCCAGCTTTGGCAAGCCCATCGTGCTGTACGACGTGCTGTCCGTGGGCGCCAAGAGCTACCTGTCGCTGGCCAAGGAGGTCATCGCGCGCAACGGCCGCGACGCGGGCAGGGCGTCCGCGCCGGACGCCGTCCGGGCCGCGGGGGACTGAGCCATGGCCGTCGCGAAGAAGCCCCGCCTGGGCAAGGGCCTGAGCGCGCTGCTCGGCGAGTACTCCTCCGAGCCGGGCCCGGCGCCGGGCGAGACGGTGCGCACCGTCGCCACCAGCCGCATCGTCCCCAACCCGTTCCAGCCCCGGCGCGAGTTCACCCCGGAGCAGCTCGCGGAGCTGGAGGAGTCGATCCGCCACAACGGCCTGCTGCAGCCGCTGGTGGTGCGCCCCGCCGCGGCGGGCGCGGAGGAGGGCGCGGAGTGGGAGCTGGTGGCGGGCGAGCGGCGCTGGCGCGCGGTGCGGCGGCTGGGGTGGGCGGAGGTTCCGGTGGTGGTGCGCGAGTTGGACGACCGCTCCATGCTGGTGCTGGCCATCGTGGAGAACGTGCAGCGCGCGGACCTGTCTCCCCTGGAAGAGGCGACGGCGTACCGGCGGCTGATGGACGACTTCAGCTTCACGCAGGCGGAGGTGGCGGAGAGCGTGGGCCGCGAGCGCTCCACCGTGGCCAACCTGCTGCGCCTGCTGCAGCTCCCCGCCAGCGTGCAGCGCATGGTGAGCGACGGCAAGCTGTCCATGGGCCACGCGCGCGCGCTGCTGGGCATCGACGACGAGCGCGAGCTGACGGAGCTGGCGCGCCAGGCCGCCGCGGGCGAGTGGTCCGTGCGCGTGGTGGAGGAGCGGGTGCGCGACCGCCGCCCGTCGACCGCCAAGGCGGAGGGTGCCGCCGCCGCCGGCCGCCCGGGCGACGCGCACGTGCGGCACCTGGAGGCGGAGCTGCAGCGCGCCCTGGGCACGGCGGTGCGCATCCGCACGCAGGGGGGCAGTGCCGGCCGCATCGAGATCCCGTTCTACAGCGCCGACGACTTCGAGCGGCTGATGGACTTGATGCTGGGCGAGCGGGAGAGTGCGTGAGTGCGGAAGTGCGTGAGTGCGGGAGTGGCCCGCCCTCGCGCCGCCGCCCTCGCCCGCATCCCGACTGCTTCGCTCCAACGCACCAACGCACTCACGCACTCACGCACTCCAGTAGTTCATGCCCGACGACCGCCGCTGGACCGTGATCGTGGTGCCGCAGGGCCACGGCCACACCACCCGCACCTTCGAGGTGAGCCACCGCCGCCTCAGGTGGGCGGTGTGGGGGGGCGGGGCCGCGCTGCTGCTGGTGCTGGCGATGGCGGGGACGTGGCTGTACCTGGCCAGCCAGGCGGCGCGGGTGCCGACGCTGCGCGGGCAGGTGCGCGAGCTGCGCCGCGAGGTGCGGGGGATGGACAGCCTGGCCGCGCAACTCACGCGCATCGAGGAAGAGAACGCCAAGGTGCGCTCCATGCTGGGCGCGGACCGCCGCGACAGCGCGGCCGTGCCCCGCCCCGCCGCGGCCGGGGAGGACAGCGCCGCCGACGCGGAGGGCGAGCCCGCCACGCGCGGCTCGTCGCGGCCCAGCCAGTGGCCGCTGCTGGCGCGGGGCTTCGTGACGCGCGGGCACCTGGCGCCCATCCGCGGCCGCCATCCGGGCATCGACATCGCGGTGGCCAGCGGATCGCGCATCGTGGCGTCCGGCGGCGGCACCGTGGCGGAGGTGGGCGAGGACAGCGTGTACGGCCGCTTCGTGCGCATTGCGCACCCGGACGGCTTCGAGACGCTGTACGCGCACGCGTCGCGGCTGATGGTGCGGCCCAACCAGCGGGTGGCCGCGCTGCAGGTGATCGGACTGAGCGGCAGCACGGGGGTCTCCACCGCCCCGCACCTGCACTTCGAAGTGCGCAAGGACGGGCGGCCGGTGGACCCCGGCACGTGGATCCCAATCCCGAGGTAGCATGGCGTTACTGGGCGGAGGCAAGTCGGATCGCGCCACGGCGGCGCGCGAGCGCGCGGGCCTGGCGCGGGTGGGGACGGAGTCGTCCATGTCCATCATCGGGCCCGGCATGGGCATCGTGGGCGACATCGTGACGGACGGCACCGTGCGCGTGGAGGGACGCCTGCAGGGCACCCTGCGCGCGGGCAAGGCCGTGGTCATCGGCAAGGGCGGCGAGGTGCACGGCGACATCTTTACCCAGGACGCCGTGATCGGCGGAACGGTGCGCGGCACGGTGAGCGCGGAGAGCCGGCTGGAGCTGCAGGCCACCAGCGACATCGAGGGGATGATCCGCGCCCGCGCCAAGCACCTGACGCTCGAGGAAGGCGCGCGCTTCAACGGGCAGGTGCAGATGATCGACGACCCGGAGGCGCGGGCGCTGCCGCCGCCGCACGTGGTGGAAAACTCTGCCCAAGGTTGAGGGTTTTCCACACCATGAGCTAATCGGCCAAGTCGTTGCCCCGGCGCGCCTTACCCGTTTTCCACAGGTTGGACGCCCGCTTTCCACCGCAGTTCTCCACAGGTTTGTGGATACGGCCGCAACCCGTTCGTTACATGCGACTTCGCGAGCTGGTGGAGTACCTGGACGGCTACCTGCGGGTGGCGGAGGTGCCCGATTACGCGGGCGCGGTGAACGGGCTGCAGGTGGATTCCGGCCGGGACGAGGTGCGGCGGATCGCGGTGGCGGTGGACGCGGCGCAGGCGGTGATCGACCGGGCCGTCGCGGGGGGCGCGGACCTGCTGCTGGTGCACCACGGCCTGTTCTGGGACGGCACCCACGCGCTGACCGGCCGCCGCTACCGGCGGCTCAAGGCGCTGCTGGACGCGGACGTGGCCGTGTACTCCAGCCACCTGCCGCTGGACGTGCACCCGGAGGTGGGCAACAACGCGGTGCTGGCGCGCGCGCTGGGCATCGAGCCGCGGGGCAGCTTCGGCGCCTACAAGGGGTGGCCGCTGGGCGTGTGGGGCCCGCTGGACCTGCGGCGCGAGGCGCTGTGCGCGCGCCTGGACGAGCTGCTGGGCGGGCGAGTCAAGCTGGTGCCCGGCGGGCCGGAGCGGCTGCGGCGGGTGGGCGTGGTCACCGGCGGCGCGGGCGACATGGTGGGCGATGCGGTGGCGGCGGGGCTGGACGCGTTCGTGACCGGCGAGGGGGCGCACCACAACTACTTCGACGCGGAAGAGGGCGGCATCAACCTGCTGCTGGGCGGGCACTACGCCACGGAGACTTGGGGCGTGCGGGCGCTGGGGCGGCACCTGGAGGAGAGGTTCGGTCTCGAGCACTTCTTCATCGATCATCCCACGGGGTTGTAGCTGACTGATGGTCAGCTAAGAAAGGGGCTCGCGCAGAGACGCAGAGGACGCAGAGAAAAACCTCCGCAGTTCTCTGCGTCCTCTGCGGCTCCGCGTGAGTCCATCTTCTTTTCTTTCCGTTCGTCCGCGGTATCCCGCCGCTCATCCCTCCGCCCTACTCCCCGCCGTATCTGACGTGATATCATGAAGATCGACACCGACCGGCTGCTGCGCGGCGTCTGGCTGATCAACGGCGTCATCCTGCTGCTGTTCCTGCTGGCGACCGGCGTGATGGTCGTGACCGGGTTCATCGCCAACCTGGGCGCGGACGAGGCGGCGGTGC
>DASTLD010000131.1:0-14361 GCA_035715345.1 Longimicrobium sp. | reverse complement strand
CGGTGCCCGGCAGCTCCGCCGGGACGATCCTGCAGCACTCCTGCGCGGACCTGAACGCCCGGCGCCGCACCTCCGCCCGCAGCGGCTCGAACAGCGTGTCGCCCGCCGCGGTCACGCCGCCCGCGATGACCACCATCTCCGGGTTCAGGATGTTGATGATGCTGGCGATGCCGGCGCCCAGGAACTTGGCCGTGTCCTTCATCACCTCGGCCGCGTAGGGGTCGCCGCGGACGGTGGCCTCGTAGACGGTGGCGGCGGTGATGGCGTCCAGGTCGCCGCCCACCATGTCCTCCAGCATGCTCTCCGCACCCGCCTCGATGCCCTCCACCGCGCGCACGGCGATGGCCGGGCCGCTGGCGTACTGCTCCAGGCACCCGTAGTTGCCGCACTTGCAGCGCCGCCCGTTGCTGTCGATGGTCATGTGGCCGATCTCGCCGGCCACGTCGCTGCAGCCGTGGAAGATCTCGCCGTTGAGCACGATGCCCCCGCCGATGCCCGTGCCCAGCGTGACGCCCACCAGGTTGTCCACGCCGCGCCCGGCGCCCAGCCACCACTCGCCGTAGGTGGCGCAGTTGGCGTCGTTGTCCAGCGTGCAGGGCAGCCGCACCGCGTTCTGCACCAGGTCGCGCAGGGGAAAGTTGCGCCAGCCCAGGTTGGGCGTGTTGATGACGGTGCCCGTCCGGCGGTCCAGCGGCCCCGGCGAGCCCATGCCCACCCCGGCCACGGAGTCGCGCGTGGTGCCGTGCGCGGCCGTGACCTCCGCGATGGCGTCGTTGACCATGCGGACGATGCGGTCCACCACGAACTTGGCGCCCTTCACGGAGTCCGTGGGCTGGCTGCGCAGCCCCAGCACCTCGCCGCCCTCGATGGGCACCAGGCCCACCACCACGTTGGTGCCGCCCAGGTCCACCCCCACGATCCACTTCTTCTCGGCCGATCCCGGCGTCATCGGGTCTCCCGTACGGATGATGCGCGCGTGACGCGCAGGGTGGGGTCCGGCTCCAGCTCCGCCAGGCCGCGGCGGGCGCGCGTCTCTCCCGTGCTTCGGATGCGCGCCAGCGTCTCGCGGTTGCGCCGCATGCCCTCCGGGTCCTGGTAGGGCCGCTCATGGTGCAGGTGCAGGCATACCGCGCGGTGCCTCACCTGGATTCCGCGTACCCCGAGGTTGACCAGACGATACCCGACCGCGCGGTCCAGGCCCCCGTACCCCATCTCCATGTCGAAGCCGTTGGCCGCGACCATGGCCTCGCGCCAGACCGACGCGTTGTTGCCGGCGAACAGCGGCGCCGTGGGCGTCAGCCGGTCCAGCGCCGCCGCCAGCCGCTGCGAGCGCACCAGCCGCAGCGCGCGCCGCCCCGGCCGCCATCCGCGCGCGCGCAGCCAGCCCACGTCCGCCACGCGCCCCTGCCGCACGTCGTCCACGGCGATGGCTTCGCTGACCTCCGCCGGGAGCTTGAGGTAGCCGCCGGCCAGGTAGCGCCCGGGGCGCGCCAGCGCGTAGTGCGTGGCCACCAGGTCCGCGCGGGGAATGCAGTCGCCGTCGGTGAACAGCAGGTAGTCGCCGGTGCTGGCGGCGATCGCGCGGTTCATGATCTCACTCTTGCGAAAGCCGCGGTCCGCGTGCCACACGTGCACCGCGTCCAGCCCGCCCTCCGCCGCCACCCGGGCGATGACCTGCGCCGTCTCCTCGCGTGACCCGTCGTCCGCCACCAGCAGCTCGAAGTCGCGGCGGGTCTGCACCGCGTATCCCCACAGCACGCGCTCCAGGTCGCGCGGCTTGTTGTAGGTGGACACGATGACCGACAGCCGCACGCTACCTCCCGCCGGCCGGCACCGCCAGCAGCTCCGTCGTCGTCTCCACGTCGCCACCCAGGATGGGAGCCGCCTCGTACCCCGCGTCGCGCAGCCAGGCCAGGCAGGCGCGGTGCACCTCCGCCCCGTGCGTGGAGAGGAAGATCACCGGCTGATGGGCGGCGAGGGTGACGCGCCCGCCGCGGAGCACGGAGAGCTCCGCGCCCTCCACGTCGATCTTGACCGCGTCCGGGCGGATGCCGCGCTCCGCGCAGAAGCCGTCCAGGGCCACGGTGCGCACCTGCAGCGCGCCCGCGTCCGCCAGGTGCCCCGTGCCGCTGCCGGTGCCGAAGTCGAAGCGCGCCGTGCCGTCCGCGTCGGAGACGGCCGCCTGCTCCACGTGCACGTTGCCGCGGCCATTGATCTCCACGTGGCGGCGCAGGAAACGGGCGTTGGCGGGGTTGGGCTCGAACGCCCACACCTTTCCGGAATCGCCCACCAGCACCGAGGACAGCAGCGTGTAGTATCCCACGTGGGCGCCCACGTCCAGCACGGTGTGGCCGGGGCGCAGGTGCCGCTCGAACAGGCGCGTCTGCTCGCGCTCGTAGGTGCCGTTCAGGATGCGCAGCACCTTGCCGCGGCTGGCGGGCAGCCACCAGCGGCCCCGCAGCCCCCCGGCGATGATCGGTAGTCGCAGCACGCGAAGCTGTCCGGCGGGATGGATGGCGCGGCGGGCCGCCGCGCGTCTGCCGCGGCTATTCTAAGCCGCCCGGCGGGTCTCCGAAACCGGCGCGGGCGCGGGCGCCGCGGCCCCTTCCGCGCGCGGACGAAAAACGCGCGGCCGGGAGATGCCCCGACCGCGCGTTCGCCCTTCGTGGATTCGCTCAGCCCACCTGCAGCACCGCCAGGAAGGCCTCCTGCGGGATCTCCACGGTTCCCACCTGCTTCATCCGCTTCTTGCCCTCCTTCTGCTTCTCCAGGAGCTTGCGCTTGCGGGTGATGTCGCCGCCGTAGCACTTGGCGGTCACGTTCTTCCGCAGCGCGCGGATGCTCTCGCGGGCGATGATCTTGTTGCCGATGGCGGCCTGGATCACCACCTCGAACTGCTGCTTGGGGATCAGCTCCTTGAGCTTTTCCGCGATGGTGCGCCCGTACTCGTACGCCTTGTCGCGGTGGATGATGACGCTGAACGCGTCCACCGGGTCCGCGTTGATCAGCATGTCCAGCTTGACCAGCGGGTTGCCGCGGTACTCCGCCATGTCGTAGTCCAGCGACGCGTAGCCGCGCGTGGCGCTCTTCAGGCGGTCGTAGAAGTCCAGCACGATCTCCGCCAGCGGCAGGTCATAGGTCAGCTCCACGCGCTGGGGATCGGGATAGCTCATCCCCTTGAAGTCGCCGCGGCGCTCGTGGCACAGCTTCTGGACCGCGCCGATGTAGTCCGCCGGCGACATGACCCGCGCGCGCACGTACGGCTCCTCGATCACCTGGATCTTGGTGGGGTCCGGCAGCGCGCTGGGGCTCTCCACCCACAGCTCGCTCTCGTCCGTCATCACCACGTGGTACTTCACGTTGGGGACGGTGGTGATCAGGCTCAGGTCGAACTCGCGCTCCAGCCGCTCCTGGATGATCTCCATGTGCAGCAGGCCCAGGAACCCGCAGCGGAAGCCGAAGCCCAGCGCCGTGGACGTCTCCGGCTCGTAGATCAGGCTGGCGTCGTTGAGCTGCAGCTTGCCCAGCGCGTCGCGCAGCTCCTCGTACTGCTCCGTGTCCGTGGGATAGATGCCCGCGAACACCATCGGCTTGACCTCCTGGTAGCCGGGCAGCAGCTCCGGCGCGCGGTTCTCCGCGTCGAAGATGGTGTCGCCGCTGCGGGTGTCGCTGACGCGCTTGATGCCGGCGATGACGTACCCCACCTCGCCCGGGAGCAGCTCCGGCGCCGGGCGGCGGCCGAGCTGCAGGTACCCCACCTCGTCCACGGGATAGACGGAGTCGTTGCTGCCGAAGGCGATGCGCATCCCCGGCCGCAGCGCCCCGTCCACCACGCGCACGCTGGGCACGGCGCCCACGTACTTGTCGTAGTACGAGTCGAAGATCAGGGCGCGCGTGGGCGCGGCCGGGTCGCCCTGGGGCGGCGGCACGTGGCGCACGACGGCCTCCAGGATCTCCGGCACGCCCACGCCCTCCTTGGCGCTGGCGAAGAGCACGTCGTCGGGGTCCACGCCCAGCAGGTCCACCAGCTCGTCGCGGCGGCGCTCCGGCTCCGCGCCCGGCAGGTCGATCTTGTTGAGGACGGGGATGATCTCCAGCCCCGCCTCCATGGCGAGGACGAGGTTGGAGAGCGTCTGCGCCTGCACGCCCTGGCTGGCGTCCACCACCAGGATGGCCCCCTCGCACGCGGCCAGCGAGCGGCTGACCTCGTACGTGAAGTCCACGTGGCCGGGCGTGTCGATCAGGTTGAGCTGGTACTCGCGGCCGTCGCGCGCGGTGTAGCGCATGCGCACGGCGTTGAGCTTGATGGTGATGCCGCGCTCCCGCTCGATGTCCATGGAGTCCAGCACCTGCTCCTTCATCTCGCGCTGCTGAAGGGTGCCGGTGGCCTCCAGCAGCCGGTCCGCCAGGGTGGACTTGCCGTGGTCGATGTGGGCGACGATGCAGAAGTTACGGATGTGCTCTAGGCGCAACGTGCGGTTCCCGCTCGGGTCTGTGCCGGTGTTCCATCGGGTGATGCAAAGCCGGGTAATTTAACCCCGCCCGCCGCGCCGGTGAAACCCCCGCGGAGGAACGCGGAAGGGCGGATGCGCTCCCGCACCCGCCCACCGGTGTCGCCACGCCGCGGCTACCGGGCGCGATCCGCGGCCTTCCGCGCTCTCGGAGCGGCCGCCCCCCCGTGGCGCACAGGCGCACCCGCGGCCGCGCGGATGGGCGCGGTAGCGGCGGAACGAGGCTTCTTCGCGAACAGCTCGGCCACCGGCACCTGGAGCGCCGCGGCCAGGCGGTCCAGCGTGTCGATCCCGAAGTTGACCTCGCCCGCCTCGATCCGCGCGAGACGCGGCTGCGTCATCCCCGCGCGCCGCGCGAGCTCCCGCTGGGTCCACCCGTTCCCCACCCGCAGGCCGAAGACACCGAGGGCAACCCGCATCCGGCTGCCGGGATCCTCCTCCATGCTTGCGATTTCGGGGAACTTGCGCCGGATCGAGGCGAACACTTCGTCGAGCGAACTGCCGCCACCCTTCATCATCCCTCCGATGCGTCATCGTCCTCGAGGAACCTGCGGCGCCGTTCGGCGACCGCGCTCACCTGCGCGTTGAAGCGGTTCGTGTCCTCCACGTCCTTCTTCTTCGGCATCGCCGCGATCCACAGCGTCCTGCCCGAAGAGTCATCGTGCCAGAAGAAGAAGAGCCGGTACCCGCCCCGGCCGAGGACCCGGATCTCGCCGACGTGCCGCTTCTGGTCGAGCACCTTCAGCAGCTCCGTGCTCGCGGCGGCCGCCCACCCGCGATCCTCGACGAGCCGGAGCGCCTTCTGAACCAGCAGATAGCCTCGCCAGTCCTTGCCGGCGATTCTCTCCAGGTCGCGCCGCGCCGCGTCGAGAACCTGCACCCGGATTCCCTGGCTCATCGCTCCGTCCGCGCTGGGGATGATATACGATCGGATATCAACACACAAGGGCAGCGCACCGCCACATCCCGGACGGCCGCCAAACGGATCGGCGTCTTCGGGATGGCGTCGGGACACAGGATAGATGGACGACATGGACGGCACCAGCGGGTTGAATGCGCCAGAAACACCATTTCACCAGGACGGGCGGGCCGAACCCGTTGCCCCGGCGCGGCATGCGGCATATCATACGCGCGGCCGCGGCGTCCCCAGGCGCGTGCCCCCCGCCGCAGGAGCACCCCTTCCGCCGGCAGCACCGCACCACCGACGCACGGACGCGCCCGCGAACCCCGGCGTGCCCGCGCGGCCGCAACGCTTACCTACGACACAGAGACCGAGATGAACCGCAATCGCGTGCTCTCAGCCGTGGCAGCCGCCGCGGCGCTTGCCGGCGCGGCCCCGGCCGCGGCGCAGATCCCGCTCGACGCGCGCGCGCTGGGCATGGGCGGCGCCTACATCGCCGTGGCCCGCGGGCAGGAGTCGCTGTACCAGAACCCCGCCAACCTGGGCCTGCCCGGCACCCCGCACTGGTCCGTCGCCTTTCCGCAGGTGCTGGCGGGCATCACCGCGGAGGGCATCACGCCCGGCGACGTGATCAGCCTGACCAAGTACAACGAGCTGAGCGAGTCCGAGCGGCAGGCCATCCTGGACGGCATCCCGGCCAGCGGCACCGGGCTGGAGGTGGACTTCCGCGCCCCCATCTTCTCCATGCAGATCCGCCGCTTCACCGTGGGGCTGGGGTACGGCGTGTCCGGCAGCCACACGCTCAACAAGAGCCTGGTGGACCTGGTGCTGAACGGCTTCGACCCCAGCAAGCAGTACGCAGTCACGGGCTCCAACGGCTTCCGCTACAGCTACTGGGACTTCGCGGCGGCGTACGGGCGGCGCGTGGGGCCGGTCAGCATCGGCGCGGCGGCGCACTACTACCTGCCGCAGTCGGTGGTGCGCTCCGGCTTCGTGGACCAGGACACGATCCGCGACCCGCTGGGCATTCCCACGGACCTGCGGGTGACGTACGCGGGGCTCACCAGCGAGGGCGGCAGCGGCTTTGGCCTGGACATCGGCGCGGCGCTGCAGCCCATGCCGGGGCTGACGCTGAGCGCGTCCATCGACAACGCGCTGCACTCCATGGAGTTCGACGACGAGACGCGCATCCGCCGGGTGACGCTGGACCAGGGCGACTACGAGAACGGCGACCCGGAGCAGATCCTGTCCGAGTACGAGGAGAGCGAGACGGACTTCACGGGCTCCACCAACCCGCTGGAGGTGGCCCTGGCCAACCAGCTGGGCGAGGACCGCGATGCCGGTCTGCCCACCACCCTTCGCGCGGGCGCGGCCTTCGTGCCGGGCACGGGCACCACGGTGGCGGCGGCGTTCCAGACGCGGCTGGAAGACACGCCGTTCGCGGGCGCGTGGGAGCAGCAGCTCAGCGTGGGCGTGCAGCAGAAGCTGCCCATCGTGACGCTGCGCGCCGGGCTGGCCAGCGACCTGGGCGGCGGCAGCATGCTCTCCGCGGGCCTGACGCTGGGGCCCATCCAGATCGGCATCGCGCGGCTGGCCAGCGAGGCCGTGGACGGCTCCGGCAAGCGCGAGGGGTGGGTGGGCAGCTTCTCGCTGTCCGGCCGCAGCACGAGCGTGATGCCCTGAAGTACGAAGTACGGAGTACGAAGTGAGCGGCGCCCCTCCCGGGATCGGGAGGGGCGCCTCGCCTTGCTGCAAGGTGGCGGGCTTGTGAGCCGGACGGCGGCGGATTATCGTGGCGGGCCCGCCCGTCTCCCCTCGACTTTTCTCTCCCCGCCCCACGCGTGCAACCCGGCATCCCCGGAGCAGCGGTTCCCGATGCGCCCGAGCCGTTTTCGACGACTCCGGAGCGCGACGAGCTCAAGGCGCGCTACGCGGCGGCAGTCGGGGGCGGCAGTCGGCTGCTGGCCTGGTGGCTGATGCTCATCGTGGTGCTGGCGGTGGTCGTGGTGCAGGAGATCCGCGACCGTGAGCGCCGGACCCGGCTGCTGGCCGGCGAGGTGACGCACGCGCAGGAGCGCAGCCGAGAGGCGCGCCGGGAGATGGGCCTGCTCTACGACCGTATCGGCCGCGGCGTGCTGGACCGGATCCAGTGCGACTCCGCCGTTCTGCGCGCCCCGCCGGTTCCGTCCGACGACGACGACGTGCGGTGCACGCCCGATCCGGCCGGCGACCGCGCGGTGTGGACGGCCCACCTCGCGTACGACACCGCGCTCCTGGACGTCGTCCGGCAGTTGCAGCCCGCCGAGGTGCTCGAAGAGGGCGCGGACGCCGGGCGAATGTCGGACTCGCTCCGGGCGATCGCGACGCGTGTGCGCCGCGAGTCGGGCGACACGGTCCGACGGTATCCCGAGACTTTCCCCCGTACGGTTCCGCTGCCCGGGGTTGGCCGCGTTCCCGACCCCGCCGTGCGAGGGTGGGCAGACGACTTCCGTAGCTTCGACCTGTCGCGTATTGCCAGACAGCTCGAGCGGTACCACGCCGGCTACGCGAGGTACAACCGCGCACGGGCGGGCATCCAGCCGGAGATCGACCGCATCCGGAGGCTGTCCGCCGAGGAGCAGTCGCTGCCCACGCCGTTCGGCGGGTTCAACGTGGATCCGAGGTTCGCGCTGCTGGGCCTGGCCGCCGCCGCGCTGCTGACCTACGTCGCCTTCCTGCGCCGCGGGGTGCAGGCGCGGGAGTCGGCCCTGGCGTACGCCGCCGGCAGCGGGGGCGAGCCCATCGCTCCGCCCCCCGGCGCCCCGGCCTGGCTCTTCGGCGGCCAACGTGAGCTGCCTCACGCGGTCGGCTGGAGCGGCCGCGAGGCCGCCCGCAAGCGCGGGATCGCGACCCTGCTCCACGGCGCCTGGGTGCTGGTGATCGGCTGGCTGGTGCGGGAGGTCCTGGTGCTCGAAGCCAGCCGCGTCCTGCAGTTCCGCTTCGGCCGGTGGGCGGGATACGCGCTGGCGGTGGGGCTGTTCGCCGCCGCGGCGTTCGCCATCTTCCAGCTCCTGCCCCGCGCGTGGCGGAGACACACGCCATCCGCGTCGCCCGGGACGATGCGCCGGCGGCAGTTCCTGGCGGCGATCGCGGCCAGCGCGGCGGCCGTCGCGCTGGGCGGCGCATGGTGGCTCCGCTCCGGCACGCGCCGGGCCCGCCCGGGCATCCCCGCCGCCGACCTGGCCGGCGAGGAGATCGACTGGTGGTACGTCAATCCGCGCACGGGCGTGGTGCATTGCGAGCCCGTGTGCGAGGACCACGTGGCCGGCCTCGAGCCGCTGAACGGCTTCGATCCGGGCACGGAACGCGCGCTGGTCCTGCACCGCGGCCGCGAGGCGCTGACGCTCGAAGCGCTGGCCATGGCCGCAGCGGAAGCCGGGCGGAGGGACGCCGCCATCCAGCGGCTCCAACAGGCGCTGGAGTACGAGCCCCACAGCTTCCGGCTCTACGATGCCCTGGTCAAGCTGTTCGGCGCGCCGGACGGCAAGGACTACGGGCGCATCCTGCCCCTGCTGCAGGGCGGGCTCGAGAAGGCTCGCTCGCTCCCGCAGCGGCGCCGGGAGAAGGCGGTGGACGGGTTCGAGCTGCGTATCCGGCGGGTGGAGGAGCGCAGGCGCGAAGCCCAGAAGCGATACGAGCAGCGGATGGAGTGGCTCCGGAGCCAGCTCGAGCCCGTGGGATGAACGACCGGTATGTCTTGTGGAAGACTGCCCGCGCGCTAGCGCTGGGTGAAGCGGGTTCGACTCCCGCCCGGTCCCTGTGAGTACGAAGTACGGAGTACGGAGTACGATCGCGCCCCTTCCCGGCTGCCGGGAGGGGGCGCGGGTCGTTGGGGCTCACGCGGAGCCGCGGAGGGCGCGGAAACGGCGGGGCACGGGGCTGGCGTCGTCACGCGCAGCGGGATTCGGGCGTTATCACGGCGCTGCCCTGCCCCGCCGCCACCCCTGCCAGAGATGATGCCATGCGACCGATCCGCCTGCTCGCCGTTGCCCTTGCCCTGCTGGCGGCGCCGCTGGGCGCCTGCGAGGTGCTGGAGGCGGAGACCGGCAGGATCATCACCCTTTACGTGGCGGGGCAGACGGCCACCTGCATGGGGATGGTGGAGCAGCAGTGCCTGCTGGTGCGCCAGGAGCCGGACCAGGAGTGGCAGTTCTTCTACGACGGCATCCGCGGCTTTACCTACGAGCCCGGCTACCTGTACACGCTCCAGGTGCTGCGCCGCCACGTTCCCAACCCGCCCGCGGACGGCTCCAGCGCCGAGTACGTCCTGGTGCGCGTGGTGGAGAAGACGCCGGTCGGCGTGGAGTGACGGCAACGCGGCACGCGCGGAAGCGCCCCTCTCCCGAGCGGGAGGGGGGCGCATTGCGTTGGGCGATGGGCGTGGCGCGCGTCCTACTCGCCCGTGTGGCGCTCGGCCTCGCGGTAGAAGCGGGCCAGCGAGCGCTCCAGGGCCGCGTCGCGCGAGGCCACGAAGCGGCGCACGCGCAGGAACGGGAGCCAGGCGCGGTCCCCGACGATCACCTGCGACTCGTCAAGGTTCCGGCGTGGGACCCATCGCCCGTTCAGCCAGCGCTCCAGGGCGGTGCCCAGGTAGGCGCCCAGCGTGGGCACCATCAGCTCCTCCATCTCCCGAGCGTCTCGCCGCGCAGCATGATCGCGCAGGTAGAAGTGCGCGTCGATGAACGGCAGCGCGTCCGGCGGCTCCTCGATCAGGTGCGGGATGGAGGCGTGGAACTCCGCCTCGAAGGTTTGCGCCTGCAGGTGATACTCCTCGACCGCCTTTCCCTCGTCGTCCACGTCCGACGGGAGCGCCTGGTCCGCCGGGAGCCACTCGTCGGGCGCGGGGACGGCCACCTCCTTCAGCTTCCGCTCCAGCGCGCGCCGTTCGTCCAGGGGCGCCGCCTCCAGGAGGATGCGGAACACCTCGGCCACCCCCGGATCCCCCTCGGCCTGCACCGGGGCCAGCTTCTCGCTGCGCGCCATCAGGCCTGCAAGCGCCTGCCGCTCGTCCGTGCCGGGCCGCAGGTGCGCGAGGGTACGCGCCTGCGCCCGCCGCGCTTCGGGCGAGAGCAGGTCCGCGGGAGAGGGGGTCAGCACGAGGAGCGCGGAGCCGTCCGGCAGCACCTCGACGCGGTGCGCGGGCGTGGCTTCCACGTGCGCGCGCCCGAGCTGGTGGACCAGCGGCGCGCCCAGGACCATCAGCCAGTAGGGCTCGTGGACCGCCTTCTCCGCCCACGGCCTGGTGCGATGCGGATCGGCGCCCAGCCGCACGTCCTGCGCGGAGTGCCCCCACCCGTAGGAGGGCGGGAACGCGCGGCAGAGCGCCTCCGCCAGCGCGGCGATGCGCTCTCCCCCGTCCGCGCCCTCCAGACGCGCGAAGGGGACGCGGAGCAGGAGCATGGAGCCCGGGTCCAGGCCGGGGCCGTAGCCGTGCACCTCCGCCTCCACCCCGTCGGCCGACTGCATGTGCAGCGCGCCGGGCGCCGCGCGGCCGCGATACAGCGCCTGCACCGCTTCCGGCGTGAGCGGCGCGGATCCCGATTCGGAAAGCAGCTCGTCCGGCGCCAGCCCGCCGCCGGCGCCCCGCAGCTCCGCGGCCAGGCGCGCGGCCGTCGCGGCGGAGCCGAGGACGTCGGCGCGGAAGAAGAGGCGCAGCTCGAAGGCGTCCGGCGTTGCGCTCATGGCAGCAGCTTCACCTCGCACGAGATCGTCTTGCGGTACTTGGCCCCCAGCCCGTTGCCGACCACCTCGATGTAGTCGCGGAACCGCTCGGGCACCAGATCGGCGTCGCCGCGCCAGACCAGGATCACCTTCTTCACGAACACGGGCTTTTCGTACAGCGGGTGCTTCGGGGGACGGGTCGCGGCGCGCCCCGTGGCGGTGGACATGAACTTCCGCCGGAAGCTGACCTGGCCGCCGTAGAGGTCGATGGCCTCCCTGACGTCCTTGTCGAGCTGGTCGCTGATCCACTTCTGCACGGCCAGGTCGCCCTTGCCCGCGGCCTTTGCCTTGGCCACCTGCTCCGTGACGTTGCGCACCTTGGCGCTGTACACGTCCAGGTTGCCCAGCTCGTCGTGGACGACCACGTCGGCGTACTTGACCTCGCGCCTGCCCTTCTTGACGCCGACGTCGATCTCCACCCGCGCCGGGTCCTGCCCGGCGTCCTCGTCCAGGATCGTGTTGCGGATGGCGTCCTGGAACTCCTTCCGCTCGCGCAGGCTGTCGTAGAACTTGCGCGCCTTGAGGTACCCCGGCCAGGTGTACGGCGGGTCGTGTCGCACCTTCTTCTTCGGCGGGGTCAGGTCCTTCTCGATGGCCGCGATGTAGCGGTCGAAGTAGCCGGTGCCGGCGGCGGAGTAGTCGTTCCAGAGGCTGACCTTGTCCGCGTCCGGCGCGGCCCCCTCCGGCTCGTCGGGCATGGCGGCGGGCTTGGCCGCCTTGACCGCGTTCAGCTCTGCGACGTTGGTGATGACGTAGCGCAGGGTGGCCGGGTCCACCGCCACCGCGCCCGCCGCCTCGGGGATCACCTCCGTGGGATCGCCCAGGTCGGTCTTGTCGTACTGGGCCGCGAAGTTGGTCAGGCTGCCGGCCACCTCGCCCACGCCGGCGGCGTCGGGGTTCTGCTTGCCTTCCGCCTGCAACTCCGTCAGCGACGACTCCACCGCCTTCGCCTGCGTGGCGATGGTACGCGCGGCGGCGGCCTCCTGCGTGGCCAGCGCCGCCTCGTCGCCCTCGGCGGCGGCGGCGCGCGCCTCGGCGGCGGCGATCTCCGTGTGGAGCTTGTCCACCACGCGCCCCTCGGTGCTGGCCATCATCAGCACCGGGCCCGGCTTGTAGGCGGTGTAGAGCCGGTGCTCCACGCCGTTCATGGGGAACGTCCACGCCAGGTCCGTCTTGTTGTCCACCTCCGCCGGGGGCACGGTGCCCGCCGCCTGCTCCAGCTTCTCGTGGTGCTTGCCCCGGTCCGCGTCGGCGTCCTCCTGGACCAGGTCCTCCACCTCCGAGCCGAACTTGCGCTCGTCGAAGCCGGTCAGCTCGTAGTCCAGCTCGATGGGGTCGCCGGAGCCGATCACGTGGCTGATGGTGGCCCTGGCACCCAGCCGGCCGATGGGCAGCTCGAAGCGGCCGAAGTCGATGGTGGGGCCGAAGCCCAGCACGCTGAAGTCCGCTTTGCCGCTCAACCCCAGGTCCACGGCGCCGGCCACCTCCAGCGAGCCGCTGATGCGGAAGTTGCCCTCGTCCGCGCCGGCCGCCTTGATGAACTCGAACCTGGGCGCCAGCTCCGCGTAGGCGCGCAGCGTGGCGGTGCCGGTGAGCGTGACCTCCACGCTGCCCACCGGGATGGTGCCGCCGATCGCGGTGACCTCCACGGCGCCGGAGATGGTGGCCTGGATGCTGGCCCAGGCGGAGAGGTTGATGCGCCCGGTGGCGCTGGCCTCCAGCGCGCTGCCGGGCCGCGTGGAGAAGCTGCCCTCCACCTCCAGCCCGTACACCTTTCCCGGCCCCACGCGCGCGCCGCCGTCCAGGCGAAAGCGGAGCGTACCCTCCACGCTGGCCGCCCAGATGGTGGCAAAGGTCACCGACTTCTTGATGGGCGGGACCAGGTTCTTCTTCCAGGAGAACTCGTCCGGGTCGTTGAGGAACTGGAACTGTTTGGTGGGCCGCAGGATGCCGTGCGAGGTGATGTAGCCGTCCGGGTCCACCACCACGGACACGCTGCCGGTCAGCCACTCGTTGAGCGCAAAGTTGACCGTGCCCCACCCCACCAGCACCAGCCCGCCGCCGCCGCCCGGGGCCGCGGGCGGGGGGTTAGCGCTGCCCACGAGCTGCTTGCCCACGTGCGTCCATGCCTGCTCGGCCGGGGCCAGCATCATGGTGACGCTGCCGTTCAGCTTCTTGGAGCGATAGGTGGCGGTGCCCTGGATGACCAGAACGCCGTCGGCAAAGGTGCCGTGCAGCTTGCCGGAGAACTTGCCGCCGAAGCGGTCGGTGGGCGCCAGGGTGAGCTGGAAGTCCTGCGCGCCGAAGATCTTGCCGGCGGCGCGCTTGAGGCTCATCCGCTCCTTGCCGATGCCAGGCGCCTCCACGTCCACGCCCGCGTCGAAGCTCTGCGCCTCGTCCGTCAGCAGGAAGGAGCCGCTGCCCGACGGGCCGTCGCCGGCCGGGGGCGCGGTGCCCGCCACGAAGGACCGGTTCTCCATCTGGAAGGTGAACTCGGGCATGCCGTAGCGCAGCACGCCGCCCTTGACCTCGTTGACGGCGCTGGCGGGCACCACCTTCGTGAGCCCCTTCCACCCGAACAGCTTCTCGGGCGTGTGGGCCTGGTACCACTCGGCGCGGTCGATGCTGCCGGCCTTCTCCGAGGGGAAGAAGCTGACGTAGCCGGTCACGACGCTGTCGCGGATGCTCAGGTGCAGCCGCGGCGGCGCCCCCGCCCCGCCGGGCAGCGCGGGGTGCGTCAGGGCGATGAACGGGTCGTCCTCGACGGTCTCGTACAGGTCGCCGGGGCGGGCGCGCGGGAAGGGCATGGCCGGGTCCAGGCCGCCGGCCACCCCGCCGCCCCCGCCGCCCGTGCCGGGGTCGAAGGAGGGCGGGCCGCCGCGCTCGCCGCCCTCTCCCGGCGCCTGGGCGCCCGCGCCCCGCCAGCGCGGGGTGATGCCGCCGTGGCAGCCGCCGTGGCAGCGGCCGTCTCCGGGGTCCAGGTCCGCGTCCGGCATGGGCGCGAACACCCGGCGCACCGCGATCATCCCCGAGGCCAGGCCGCCGAACTTGACCCGCACCGACAGCGCCGCCGGCTCCACGCAGGCGATGGCCTCCGCCAGCGCGGGCGAGGGATTGAAGGTGCCGGTGCCCTTGAGCTCCACCACCTCCGTCCCGGCCGCGCGGATGGCCGCGGCGCTGCACGCCGCC
>DASTLD010000130.1:0-6794 GCA_035715345.1 Longimicrobium sp. | reverse complement strand
GCCAACCGCGTGGTGGAGCACTTCCCCGTCGGCCGCTCGCTGGCGTTCGACACGGAGCGGGGACGGCTCTGGGCGGTGTGCCTGCGGTGCGCGCGGTGGAACCTGGCCCCGCTGGAGGAGCGCTGGGAGGCCATCGAGGCGGCGGAGAAGCTGTTCCGCGACTGCCGCGTGCGCGTCCAGTCCGAGAACATCGGCCTGGCCCGGCTGCGCGACGGCACCCGGCTGGTGCGCGTGGGCGCGGCGCTCCCGGGCGAGCTGGCGGTCTGGCGCTACGCCGGCCGGCTCGAGCAGCGCCGGCGCCGCGCGTTGCTGTCCGCCGGCGTCGGCATCGCCGGGGTGGCCGTCCTGGGCGGGCTGGCCGCCGCGGGTGTGGTCAGCGGGGCGTTCGTGGCGGGGCAGGCCGTCACCAGGCTGTGGCCGGGAGGGCCCAACAACGAGGTAGCCCGCTATCCGCGTGGGGTGATGGACGACGTGGAGGTGGTGCTGCGGCGCAGCGACCTGCACCGGGCACGCCTGGGCACGGGCGCGGACGGCTCGCTGGAGCTGCGCGTTCCCCGCGACGTTGTGGCGACCGGGATGATGCCGGACGGACGGCCCGCCTGGACGCACACGCGTCTGGACCTGCGTGGCGCCGAGGCCCTGGCTGTGCTGCGGCGGGGGCTGGTGGAGCTCAACCACCGCGGTGCCGGACGTACCCACGTGCTCGCCGCGCTGGACCAGATCGCCGCGTACGGCAGCGCGGGCGGCTATCTGGAAGCCGCAGGACGGCGGGGCGAGCTCCTGGCACCGCAGTGGGAATGGGGTGGCGCGCGGACCCAGCGCCTGTCCGCCCTGGAGATGGCGCTGAACGACGAGGACGAGCGCCGCGCGCTGGAGGGTGACCTGGCGGAGCTGGAGGCGGCATGGCGGCGGGCGGAGGAGATCGCCGCCATCGCCGACCGGCTGCCCGACGGCTGACGATCATCTGGAAGGTCCTTCATGTACCGCCACTGCATCTTCTGCTCGGCGCCCCTCGGCGCCAACGACGTGGTGGAGCACTTCCCCGTCGGCCGCTCGCTGGCGTTCGACGCGGAGCGGGGGCGGCTGTGGGCGGTGTGCCCGCGCTGCGCCCGGTGGAACCTGGCGCCCATCGAGGAGCGCTGGGAGGCCATCGAGGCGGCGGAGCGCCTGTTCCGCGACTGCCGCCTGCGCGTGCAGTCCGAGAACGTGGGCCTGGCCCGGCTGCGCGACGGCACCCGCCTGGTGCGGGTGGGGCGGGCGCTGCCCGGCGAGCTGGCGCTGTGGCGCTACGGGCGGGTCCTGGGCCGGCGGCGCGCCGCGTACACGGCGGCGGCGGGCGTGGGGCTGGGCGTGGGCGTGGGGGCTCCCGCCGCCGCGCTGCTGGGGCTGTCGGGGGCGGCCGCGGGGCTCGGGATCGCCGCCTACGTGCTGTTCGCGGCGGGGCAGTGGCGGCCGCGCATGGAGTCGCGCTCGCTGCTGCCGTACACCGGCCTGCAGGTGGACGCGGACCACCTGCGGAAGGCCCGCTTCGCCTTCACCTTCCACGGCGAGGTGGGCCTGGCGGTGGAGGTCGCGGAAGAGGACGTGCCGCTGGACATGGGCGGCTGGCGGGACGGCGTGCTGGTGCTGCCGGAGGAGCACGCCCGCACCATGCTGCGCCGCGGGCTGGTGGAGCTGAACGCCGCCGGCGCCGGGGCGGACCGGGTGCGGGCCGCCGTGAACCTGCTGGGCGTGAGCGGGTCCGCGGAGAGCTTCCTGCGGCGGGCGGCGGCGGACGGCATGCCCGTGGACGACCCGTCGCGGGACCGCTGGGTGCGCGGGACGCGGCTGCTGGCGCTGGAGATGGCCGTGCACGACGACCTGGAGCGCGAGGCCGTGCGCGGCGAGCTGGCGGCGCTGGAGGCGGCGTGGCGGCAGGCGGAGGAGGTCGCCGCCATCGCGGACGCGCTGCCGGACGAGCTGCCCGGCCAGGCCGCGCCGGAGCCGTGACGCCATGTACCGCCACTGCATCTTCTGCTCGGCGCCGCTCGGCGCCAACGACGTGGTGGAGCACTTCCCGGTGGGCCGCTCGCTGGCGTTCGACGCGGCCCGGGGGCGGCTGTGGGCGGTGTGCCCTCGGTGCGCCCGGTGGAACCTGGCGCCCATCCAGGAGCGCTGGGAGGCCATCGAGGCGGCGGAGCGCCTGTTCCGCGACTGCCGCCTGCGCGTGCAGTCCGAGAACGTGGGCCTGGCCAGGCTGCGCGACGGCACGCGGCTGGTCCGCGTGGGCGGCGCCCTGCCCGGCGAGCTGGCCCTCTGGCGCTACGCCGGGCAGCTCGCCCGCCGGCGGCGCCGCGCGCTCGCGGCCACCGCGCTGGCGGGAGGGACGGCGGCCGCGGTCGTGGGTATCGGGCTGGTGCAGGCGGCCATCGGCCTGGGCAGCGTGTTCTACGCGGGACAGTGGACGCTGGCCGCCGCCAGGCGCGTGCGCGGCCGGCGGGCGGTGCACGCGGTCGCGTCCGGGGAGGGCGACGGTCCGGAGGCCCTCATCCGCCGGCGCCACCTGGACGCCGCCCGGCTGGGCCTGGACGACGCCACCGGTGAGCTGCGGCTGTCCATCCCGGACGTGGAGACGCGCACGGGGCAGCGCCGCGTGGAGGGCCTGGGGCAGGTGGAGAGGTGGGAGCCGCGCACGCACCAGGTGGCCGGTGACGAGGCCCGCCGCCTGCTCTCCCGCGTCATCGTCCACGTGAACGACTTCGGCGGCTCGCGGCGGATGATCGGCGACAGCGTCCGCATCCTGGAGCGCGCCGGCTCGCCCGGCGGCTACGTGCACACGCTGGCACGGCGCGGCGTGGTCCTGCGCCCGGAGAGCGGCGACGCGGCGGGGATGAGCACGGAGGGCGCGCTGGCGCTGGAGATGGCCGTGCACGAGGAGCAGGAGCGGCGCGCCATGCAGGGCGAGCTGGCGGCGCTGGAGGAGATGTGGCGGCAGGCGGAGGCCATCGCCGCCATCGCGGACCGGCTGCCGGACGCGCTCAACGAGGAGACGCGGTGACGGAGGACCTGGCGGTGTTCGCGGCGGCCGAGGAGGCCGCGCGGCAGGGGCGTGCGACGGTGCTGGCAACCATCGTGCGCTGCAAGGGATCCACCCCGCGCGGGGTGGGCAGCAAGATGCTGGTGGACCCGGAGCGCGGGCTGACCGGCACCGTGGGGGGCGGCTGCGGCGAGGCGGAAGCCATCCAGGCCGCCGCCGAGGTGCTGCGCACGGGCACGCCGCGCCTGCTGCGCATCGCGCTGGTGGAAGACCTGTACTCGTGGAGCCCCGCCGTGTGCGGCGGGGTCTTCGACGTGTTCCTGGAGCGCGTGTGACCGCGCGCCCGCCCACGACCGAGCCGGAACCGACGCCGCTGATGAGCCCAGCCGCCGCACCCGCCGCACCCCGCGTGTCCACCGACCCCGCCTGGCGCCGCTACGGCGAGTACCTGCGCCGCCCGCCCGAGATCGTGATGGAGTGGTCGGACCCGGAGACCGAGGCGCGCGGGTGGCTGGTGATCAACTCGCTGCGCGGCGGCGCGGCGGGCGGCGGCACGCGCATGCGGGCGGGGCTCACGCGGCGCGAGGTGACGTACCTGGCCAAGACGATGGAGCTGAAGTTCGCCTTCAGCGGGCCGCCCATCGGCGGGGCCAAGAGCGGTATCGACTTCGACCCCACGGACCCGCGCCGCGACGGCGTGCTGCGGCGCTGGTTCCGCGCGGCGGCGCCCTTCCTGGCGCGCTGCTACGGCACCGGCGGCGACCTGAACGTGGACGAGGTGCGCGACGTCATCCCCTGCTGCGAGGAGATCGGCCTGAGCCACCCGCAGGAGGGCGTGGTGCGCGGGCACCTGCGCCGCGACCTGCGCTCCACCCTGGGCGCGCTGGACGAGGGCGTGCGCGCCGCCGTGGACGGCCCCGACGGCGTGGCCGGCAGCGGCCTCTCCGTGGCGGACCTGGTGACCGGCTACGGCCTGGCGCGCTCCATCATCCGCTTCCACGAGGAGCAGGGCCGGGACGTGGCGGGCAGGCGCGTGCTGGTGGAGGGCTTCGGCGCGGTGGGCGGGCCGTGCGCGCTGTACCTGGCCCGCGCCGGCGCCCGCATCGTGGGCGTCAGCGACCGCGACAAGGCGCTGCTGGACGCGGACGGGCTGGACGCGGCGGAGACGGAGCGGCTGCTGCGCGCGCGCGTGGACAAGTGCCTGCCGGAGGGCGACCCGCGGCTGGTGCGCGGGCGCGAGCGGGGCCGCTTCTGGAAGACGGAGGCGGACGTGTTCGTGGCGGCCGCCGCCTCCGAGACGCTGGACGAGGCCGCGCTGGACCGGCTGGGGCGCGCGGGGGTGTCGCTGATCGCCTGCGGCGCCAACCAGCCGTTCCGGGAGCAGCGGATGGGCGCCACGCGCGTGCAGCGCATGGCGGACCGCCGCTTCACGGTGATCCCCGACGTGATCGGCAACTGCGGGATGGCGCGCGCCTTCAGCTTCCTGATGGCGGACGGCTTCGACGGCGACACGCGCGCGCTGTTCGCCGCGGTGGACCGCACCATCACGGACGCGCTGCACGAGGTGCTGGACCGCGCCGGCGGCCGCCCCACCGGGCTGCTGGGCGCCGCCTTCGACTACGCCATCGACCTGGTGTCCACCCCCTGAGCCCCTGACCCACCCTCAACGCGAGGGAAGCACGTTCCGACCGGACGCCCGGGAGCGGCCGGCCGCGGAACGCCCTCGCCGTGACAGAACCCGAACAGACGAAGGACCGAGCATGACCGCAGTTCAGCAGCAGACGCTGGCCCCGGCCCAGCGCGACATGATCCGCGAGGAGCTCCTGCGCACGTTGAGCAAGCTGGAGCGGAGCATGAAGGCCAACGGCGAGGCCGCGCGCCCGCGCGACCTGGAGCAGGACACGGTGGGCCGCCTGTCGCGCATCGACGCGCTGCAGAACCAGGGGCTGACCAAGAACCTGGCCCAGCGCGAGCAGGCGCAGCTCGAGAAGGTGGTGGCCGCCCTGCGCCGCATGGAAGAGGGCACCTACGGCACCTGCAAGTGCTGCGGCGGGAGCATTCCCGTGGAGCGGCTGCTGGTGTTCCCCGAGACGCTGTCCTGCGCCGCCTGCGCCTGCGCGTAACTGCAGGTTACAGGGGACAGGTTACAGGTTACAGCCTGCGGTCCCGCGACGTCCCGCCGGCTGTCCCCTGCAACCTGTAACCTGTCCCCTGCGGTCCGACGATCCGTTCTCCGCATCCGGTGTATGCAGCGCGCCGCGGTCCTCGCGGCCGCACGAACGCACGGAAGTGATGCTGAAGCGACTGATCTCCCTCTGGGTCTGGGCCAGCGGGGCCGTGGTGGGCTTCCTCTGGGTGCCCTGGCTCTCGCTGGTCTACCTGTTCACCGCCCCCCGCGACCCCGGCCGCTACGCCGTGGGCCGCTGGTTCCGCCGCGCCGCCGTGGTGGCCACCGCGCTGAACCCGCTGTGGAAGTTCCGCTGGAGCGGCGTGCGCATCCGCGACCCGCGGCGGCCCTACGTGGCCGTGGCCAACCACGAGTCGTTCGCCGACATCTTCCTGCTCTCGCACCTGCCCTGGGAGATGAAGTGGCTCTCCAAGGAGAGCATCTTCCGGATCCCGTTCATGGGGTGGATGATGCGGATGGCGGGCGACGTGGCCGTGCGCCGGGGCGACCCCGTCAGCCGCGGCCGCGCGCTGGAGGAGTGCCGCGACCGGCTGGCCAAGGGCGTCAGCGTCATGATCATGCCCGAGGGCACCCGCAGCCCCACCGGCGAGCTGCAGCGCTTCCACGACGGCGCCTTCCGCCTGGCGGTGGAGACGGGGTGCCCCGTGCTCCCCATCGCCGTGGCGGGCACGCGCGACGCCATCGCCAAGGGCACCTGGCTGATCGGGCGGGCGCGGGCCATGGCGCGCGTGCTGGAGCCCATCGAGACCGCCGGCCTTACCCTGGACGACGTCCCCGCCCTGCGCGACCGCGTGCGCGCCGCCATCGCCGACGCGCGCGCCTCCATCCTCAGCGAGCTGCAGCACGCCCGCGCCTGACGCCGCGCTTGCAGCACGTCGGGGCGCAGGCGTAGCTTGCGCCCCATGCCGTTCAACACCACGGCCTGGAACCGCGCCCGCTACACCCTCATTGCCCCGCTGTACGACGCCTTCGCGGGGTTCCGCCTGCAGCGCCGCCGCTCGCTGGAGCTGCTGGCGGTGCGGCCGGGCGAGCGGGTGCTGGTCGACGGCTGCGGCACCGGCGCCGACCTGGCCTTCCTGCCCGCCGATGCGGAGGTGGTGGCGACGGACCTGACGCCCGCCATGGTGGAGCGCACCCGCCGCCGGGCCGCCGCGCTCGGCCGCCGCGTCGACGCGCGGGTGATGGACGCGCAGGCGCTGGAGTTCGCCGATACGGGCTTCGACGCCGTGGTGCTGCACCTGATCCTGGCCGTGGTGCCGGACCCGGTGGCCGCCATCCGCGAGGCGGAGCGGGTGATGCGGCCCGGCGCGCGCGCCGTCGTCTTCGACAAGTGGGCACCGGACGAGGGCGGCCCGTCGCTGCTGCGCCGCGCGGCCAACGTGGTCACCAGCACCGTCGCGACGGACATCACCCGGCAACTGGCCCCGCTCGTCGCGCACACCGCGCTGCGCATCGAGCATCGCGAGCCGGCGGGCGCGGGCGGCTTCTTCTCCATCACCCTGCTGCGCAAGCCGGGCTGAGGGGCGAAGGACGGTGTGTTGTGGGATGGTGACGGCGTCCGGCGGCGCTCCGCGGGGGGGCCCACCCCCC
>DASTLD010000129.1:0-3183 GCA_035715345.1 Longimicrobium sp. | reverse complement strand
GGAGAGGATGGGCACGTCGTCCGGGCGGTCGCGCAGGGGCGGCAGCTGCAGGGTGATGACGTTCAGCCGGTAGAACAGGTCGCTGCGAAAGCCCCCGCGGCGGATCTCGTCGTCCAGGTCGCGGTTGGTGGCGGCGATGATGCGCACGTCGATGGCGACCGGCTCCGTGGCGCCCACGGGGATCACCTCGCGCTCCTGCAGCGCACGCAGCAGCTTGACCTGCGTGGCGGGCGACATCTCGCCCACCTCGTCCAGGAAGAAGCTGCCGCCGCGCGCCGCCACGAACAGCCCCTGCTTGTCGCGCACCGCGCCGGTGAAGGAGCCCTTCACGTGGCCGAACAGCTCGCTCTCCAGCAGGCTCTCCGAAAGCGCGCCGCAGTTGATGGAGACGAAGGGCCCGTCCGCGCGGCCGGACAGCTCGTGGAGGTAGCGCGCCAGCACCTCCTTGCCCGTCCCGGACTCGCCGGCGATGAGCACGGTGGAGTCGCTGGGGGCCACCGTCTCCACCGTCTTGAGCACCTCCACGAAGCGGCGGTTGCGGCCGATGGGGCGTCCGGCCTCGCTGCGGTCGCGGCGGCGGATCTCCGTCTTGAGCGCCTGGTTCTCGCGCTTGAGCTGGCGGCTCTCCGCGGCGCGCCGGCAGATGGCCACCAGCTCGTCGTTGGCGAACGGCTTCTGGATGTAGTAGAAGGCGCCCTCGTTGACCGCGCGCATGGCCGTCTGCAGCGACGCCTGCGCGGTCATCAGGATCACGGGCAGGGAGGGGTCCACCTCCTTGGCGGCCAGCAGCACCTCCAGCCCGCCCACGTTGGGCATGCGCACGTCGGTCAGCACCACGTCGGGGCGCACCTCGTCCAGCTTCTGCACCCCCTGCGCGCCGCCCACCGCGGTCTCCACCTGGAAGCCCTCGCGGCGCAGCAGGATGCGCAGGGTGTCCAGGATGGCGGTCTCGTCGTCGATGACCAGGATCTTGGGCTCGCTCACACCGGCTCCTCGCTGGGTTGATCGCCTTCCGCCTCCACCGGCTGGAGCGGAAGGTACAGCGTAAAGGTAGCGCCCCACCCCTCGCCGCGCGGCGGGTCCACCATCACCGCCCCGCCGTGCGCCTCCGCCGCGCGCTGCACCAGCGCCAGCCCCAGCCCCGTGCCGCCGGGGCGAAGGGTAAAGAAGGGGTCGAAGACGTGCTCCACGTCCTCCTCCGGCACGCCGGGCCCCGTGTCGCTGACGCGGACGCGGACGGCGCGGCGGGCGCCGCGCTCCGGCGCCACCAGGTCGCTCTCCACCGCGTCCGCCTCCACCGCCACGCGGCCGCCCTGCCCCGCCCACTGCGCGGCGTTCAGCACCAGGTTCAGCACCGCGCGGTGCACCAGGTCGTCGTCGCCCTGCATGACCTGCTCCGCCGCGGCGGGCGAGACCTCGAGCGCGATCTCCACGCCCGCCGACTGCGGGTGCGCGCGCACCAGCTCCACCGCGTTGCGCACCACCGTCGCGACGTGCAGCTCCTGCGGCCGCCGCACCCGCACGCGCGCAAAGTCGATGAACTCCGTCAGCAGGCGGCTCAGGCGGTCGGACTCGCGCAGCACCAGGTTGCGCAGCACCGTGCGGTCCTCCGCCTCGATGCCGTCGCCGGCCAGCTGCTCCGTGGCGCTGCGGATGGAGGCGAGCGGGTTCTTGATCTCGTGCGCCAGCGAGGCGCTGAGCTCCGCCACTGCCTCCAGCCGCTCCGCGCGGCGGCTGAGCTGGTCCATCCGCTTGCGCTCGGTGATGTCCTGGAAGATGGCCGTCACGGAGGGCATCTCGCGGCCCTCGCGCTCGATCAGCGTGGTGCTGACGCCCAGCACGCTGCCGTCGCCCATCTCCCCGGTCTCGTAGCGGCGCACCGGGGCGCGCGTCTCCAGCGAGCGGCTCAGCACGTCGCCCAGGCCGGGGGCCAGCGCGTCCAGCTTGCCCAGCACGGGGCGGCCCAGCCAGTCGCCGGGGCGGATGTCCAGCAGGTCCGCCGCGGCGGGGTTCATGAAGGCCAGGCGCCCGTCGCCGTCCACCGTCAGCAGCCCGGTGGCGATGCTGGCCAGGATGTCGTCCGTGTCCAGGCGCAGCATGCGCAGCTCCGCCTCCACCTCGCCCAGCTCCGCGCCGGCCTTGCGCAGGCGGTCGCCCAGGTAGCCGGTGGCCAGCGCGACGGAGGTGAAGAGCACGCTCTGCAGCACCACGCTGGCGTCCAGCCCCCCCGCGCTCCACACCGCGCCCGCCACGTACAGCACGCTCACCAGCAGCCCGATCAGGATGCCGCCCACCACGGGCAGCATGACCGCCGCGGCCACGATGACCAGCACGAACAGCGGCGCGAAGTCGCTCTCCTTGCCGCCGGTCAGGTGCACGACCGCGAAGACGAGCAGCGCGTCGAACACCACCTGCGCGTACAGGTAGTCGCGGCCGGGAGCGTGGCCGCGCACGTGCGTCCACCAGAACGAGACGGCGGTGAAGGCCGCCACGGCCAGCAGGATGAGCGTGGCGCTGAGGGTGACCTCGGCGCCCGCCTCCGCCCAGGCCAGGACGGCGGCCAGGAAGATGGCGGTGGACAGGCAGACGCGGCCGACGTAGACCCACGCGAGCACGCGCCGCGGCTCCGGCAGGCGCCCGGACGAGAAACCCGCCCTCACGGCCATGGGCAGGGGCGATGGAGGTGGGCGGCGTGCATGGGCATGCGCGTGCAGGTCATTCCCGCGTCGTCATTTGGAGCGATCCGTTCGGGCGATGAGAGGATTGTGCCGCCCGCGGCGCCGGAGGTCAACCGTGCGGCGATGGATCGCCCATATCCGCGGCAAGACGGGTCCGCGGGAAACGGTGAGGGGCGGATTGTCGTCGAGCGGTGAGCAGGCACCGGCGCATTTACCCCGGCGAATGAATTTGAATTCGCGGCTGGGAAAACGTGATGTCCGCCTGCGCGGACGAGTTCCGTGGAGGGCGGGGTTTGGTGCGCGTCGCCCGCCTCGAGCCGGCGGTTGAAACCGCGCCTGAGAGAACACGAAGTCCGCCTGCGCGGACTGAACGGGGAAGTGCCGTGCGCGGAGCGGAGAACGGCGCATGTCCATGGTAGAGACGCCCCGGCGGGGCGTCTCTACAGGGGTGGCCTGTCGCAGCAGGCCGCGCCGCGCGAGAAAGCCCCTCCCCCGAAGTTGGGGG
>DASTLD010000128.1:0-2697 GCA_035715345.1 Longimicrobium sp. | reverse complement strand
ACCTGGATGCCGGCGCGCGCGGGGCGATCTCCTCCTTCGCGACGCTGCCGGAGACCGCGTCCGGGGTGGACCGCCTGCGCCGCGACCTGGAAAGCGGCGCGTGGGATCGCGCGCACGGGCACCTGCGCGCGCTGGACGAGCTCGACCTGGGATACCGCCTGCTCATCACCCGGAGCTGACTACCGACCGTACTGATGGGACATCCCGACGACGACCCCACGACCGGCCTGGCGCGGAGCTGGGAGGCGAACGCGGACGCGTGGACGCGCGCGGTGCGCGAGGGGCGCATCGAGAGCCGGCGCGTGGCCACGGACGACGCCATCCTGCGCGCCATCCTGGACCGGGCACCGCGGCGGGTGCTGGACGTCGGCTGCGGCGAAGGGTGGCTGTGCCGCGCGCTGGCGGAGCACGGCATCGACGCCATCGGGGTGGATGGATCCGCGCCCCTGATCCGGGCCGCGCGCGCACGGGGCGGCAGGTTCCACGTGTGTTCCTACGAGGACCTGCTACGCGACCCGGAGCAGCTCGGGGTGGATGAATTCGGCGTCATCGTGTTCAACTTCGCGCTGCTGCACGAGGACATCGCGCCCCTGCTCCAGGCCGTGCGTCCGGCGCTGCGATACGATGACGGGGTGCTCATCATCCAGACCGTGCATCCCTGGATCGCGCGTGGAGACGGGCCCTACGCCGACGGGTGGCGCACGGAGCGGTTCGCGGCCTTCGGCGACGAGTTCCCCCAGCCGATGCCGTGGTACTATCGCACCGTCGGCTCGTGGATCGCGGCGGTGAACGCGGCAGGCTACCTCATCGGCGAGCTGCGCGAGCCGGCGCATCCCGAAACCAGCGACCCCCTGTCGCTGCTGCTGATCGCGCGGCCGGCGGATCGAGCCTGATCGCTTCGATGTGATGGCCCATCATCCCCACCCTGCAGGAACGGGCGCGCATTCTCTCGACCACCCCTGCTGAAGAACGATGCGTCCGCCGGGCAGGACGCGAGTGTCCGCGTTGCTGCGCAATCCACGATCGCGGCTTCGCGGCGCGGGACGGCGTATCCGGTTTCGTGGGTTGCGGTTAGGCTGCAAACAGGCTGGGGTCTCGTTCGTGCGAAGGGGTGCGGCGTCCCCGAAATCTCCAGCGCCGCGGGGCCGGCTTCCGCCGCGGCACATCTCCTCCGACACACGCGATCACCATGACCAGAGCGCTTCGCCACACCCTGCCGCTGCTGACCCTCACGCTTGCCGCGGCCTGCGCATCCGCGTCTCGCACGCGGACGGCGTATCCCGCCCCGTGCGAATCCGGCACCGCGGTGCTGATGGTGCGCAACGACAGCGGCCGGGACGTGGAGATCGTGGAGAGCCGCATCGGATCGGGCGCACTGACCGTGGTCGCGGTGATCCCGACCGGCAGGCACGAGGTGAAGGTCCGCAACGAGTCCGGGTACTCGTACTCCGCCCGCGCGGTGGGTGGCGGGCCCATCGTGGCATCCACCAACCTGCGCCGCACCACCAACCGCTTCGTCACCTTCGAGCGCGAGTGCCGCTCCGAGCGGGTGTGAGGGGCTGCGGCTTCCGCCGTCACGTTTACTGAAAACAGACGTTCTCGCACGCTGGCTGCGCCGCGGCGCCGCGATGGTCTTCGCGGCGCCGCCGCGCATCCGCGACCCTCATCGTTCCCCCGCGCCTCCGATTCCCGTGATGCGTCCGCTGTTGCCGGTGCTGCTGTTCGCGGCGGCCTCGGTGCTGTCCACGCCCGCCGCGGCGCAGGCCCCCGCCTCCGCCTGGCGCACGGTGCCGCGCCTGGACTCGCGCCTGGCGTACGTCGTCGTGCAGGCCGGTGACGCGGCCGCGCTCGCGGCGGTGGCGGATGCACGGCCGCCCGCCGTGGCGCAGCCGGAGCGGCAGCGCCACAGCACCGCGCGGCTCGCGTTCGGCGGCGTGGTGGGCGGCGGGCTGGGGCTGGTGGGTGGGTGGGTGGCCGGGGTGCTGCTGCAGGGCGAGCCCGATCCGAGGTGCATCGACATGTGCTTCGGGCTGGGGCCGGTGCTGGGCGTGCTGGCGGGCGAGGCGCTCGGCATCGGGCTGGGGGTGAACCTGGCCAACGGCGCGCGCGGGCACACGGGCCTGACCGTGCTGGCCTCCTCGGCCATCCTGGCCGCCGGGGTGGTGATGCTGACCGAAACGATCGACGGCGGAGTGATTCTCGCCATCCCGGTCACCCAGATCATCGGCGCCATCACCGTGGAGCGCCGGACCGAGCAGGCGCGGATGCGCCGCCGCGCCGGACGGTAGCGCCCCGTATCTCCCGGCCGAGGCGGGCCGCGGCCACCCGGCGGTATCACATCGGCTCGGCGGGTGTACGGGGGATGTGGTTCGACCCCCCACGTCCCCGGGAGCAGAGATGATACGACCGACTGGAGCCAACGCGCCGAGAGCAGCCAAGCAAGGCGAACGGACGGGAACGCGGTGCCCGGTGTGCGACGAGCCGGTGCTCCGCCAGGAGAACATCACGAGCAACGGCACCCGGCTCGGCAGCAAGCTCGTGTGCAGCCGCCGCGGGTGTCCCTGGCAGGCACAGGACCGGTAGCGCGGAGTCCCGGGACTCCGCTCCAGCCGCGAAGCCCCGCAGGATCGGGCGTCGCGGCTGCTTCGTCTCGTCCCCCTTTACCGGCTCAGGCGATGGACGATCTCGACGTGCACC
>DASTLD010000127.1:0-6632 GCA_035715345.1 Longimicrobium sp. | reverse complement strand
GGGTGCGGAAGTGGGCGGCGGAGTCGGTGAGGGCCGCCACCGCGCCGGCCGCATCGCCCGTGTCGCGCAGCAGGAGGCCGCGGTCGCGCTGCACCTCCGCCAGCGGCAGCAGGTAGTTGTGCTCGCGCGCGATGGCCAGCGCCTCGTCCAGCAACCCCCGCGCGTCGCCGCCGCGGCCCTCGGCGCGGGCGGCGGCGGCCAGCACCCTCAGCGCATCCGCCTGCCCCCACGGCTCTCCCAGGTCGCGAAAGCGCTGGAGCGCCCGCCGGGCCAGCGCCCCGGCGAGCGCTCCGTCTCCCGCGCGGGCGCGCAGCAGCGCGCGCTCCGTCTCCGCGATGCCCACCAGCACCTGCAGGTCTGTCTCCGCCCGAGCCACGCCCGCGGCCCGCGCGGCGTCCACCATCTCCATCGCCCGGCGGAAGTGCGCGTCCGCGTCCGCGTCGAAGCCCAGGTCGCGGTAGGAGATGCCCAGGTTCTGGTGCGTCTGCGCCAGCCCGAAGAAGTTGCCGTTGCGCTGGTACGCGGCGGCCGCGCGCTCGTAGTAGCCCAGCGCCAGGTCGCGCCGCCCGCGCACGTTGGAGATGACGCCCAGGTTGTTGCTGGCGCGCGCGGTGAACTCCTCGTCCGCCCACTCCGCGGCGACCTCCAGCAGCTCCGCGAAGCTGCACTCCGCGTCGTCCAGCCGCCCCTGTTCGAACCAGGCGTTGCCGATCAGGTTGACCGCGTCCGCCGTGAGCAGGCGGTTGCCGTGGCGCCGCGCCTCGTCGCGCGCCAGCTCCGCGAGCTGCACCGCCCGGCCAGGGTCGCCCAGGTGGCGGCAGGCGGCGGCGTAGGCGTACGCCACCTCCGGCTCGGCCGCCAGCACCTGCGCCGGCGTGGCCGCGCCGCGCTCGGCCAGCGCGCGCCAGTCGCCCGCGGCCCGGAGGGCGCGGGCGTCGTCGAGCGTCAGCGGACGGACGGACGCGGAGGCTTCCACGGAAGGGAGCGCGGGATGCTGCTGCGAAAAGGTCAGCTGCGGCTGGAGCGGCTGCCGCCGGCCAGCGCGTAGCCGGTGAACCCGTTCACATCGGCGCGCACCTCGTTCAGGTCGCGCAGGCGGACGCTGCCCACGCGGCGCCAGGGCTCGCCCGGGTTCTCCTGCCGCCACCAGCCGAACTCGAAGTCCTCGTCCTCCTCGTCCTCCTCGCCGTCGCCGTTGTAGTCGTCGTCCGCCCACTTGTAGTCCACCTCCAGCTCCGCCGGGTGGTCGGGGTCGAACTGCAGCCCCGCCGGCTGGAAGTCGAAGTGGAAGCGGTCGGGGTCCACCACGGTGATGGTGATGAGGACGGAGTCGCCGCGCTGGACGCGCCTGCCGTCGGGGTGCCGCAGCAGCGAGTTGCCGGACACCTTGAACGTCAGGCACTCCTCGCCCTCGTCGTCGCCGTAGCCGGGGACGGGCACGTAGCGGATCTCCGCCTCGCGGTTCTCGCCGGCCACCGCCCAGAAGGAGCGCTGCATGGTCTCCAGCGGCGGCGCGTCGGCCTCCGCCTGGATGAAGATCAGCTCGTCCTCGTCCAGCACCACGGGGGTGGAGGGGTTGTCGCAGCCGCCCGAGAGCGCCGCCAGCGCGGCGAAGAGTGCGGCAAATCGTTGCTTCGGCTTCATCGGTCTTCCGGGATTACGGGTACACCTCTCCGTTCCGTCCCCCGTCGGGCAACGCGCGCGCCGGGCGGAAACCCGCGCCGGACCTGGATTTCCGCTTCCGGGGGATGTGCGGGGGCGGTACGTCTGTCTCATTCCGGGACATCCGTTCCCTCCAGCAGCCGGTACAGCCGCGAGCGGGAGATGCCCAGCGCGTCCGCCGCCGCGCTCTTGTTGCCGTCCACCCGCTCCAGCATGGCGTGGGCGGCGGCCTGCTCGATCTCGTCCAGCGTGGCGGGGAAGGGCAGCGCGCCGCCGCCGCCGGCCGCCGCCGGCGCGGCGCGCGGCGCGTGGAACAGGTCCGCCGCATCGATGCCCCCGTCGCCCAGCAGCAGCGCGCGCTCCAGCCCGTTGCGCAGCTCGCGCACGTTGCCGGGCCAGGGATACGACATCAGTGCACGCCGCAGCTCCGCGGTGACCGGCGGGACGGGCAGGCCGTACTGCGCGGCCAGGGTGCGCAGGAAGTGCTCGGCCAGCAGGATCACGTCCTCGCCGCGGTCGCGCAGCGGGGGCAGGTGGATGGGGATGACGCTCAGCCGGTAGTACAGGTCCTCGCGGAAGGCGCCGCGGGCGACGGCCGCCGCCAGGTCCACGTGCGTGGCCGCGACGATGCGGACGTCCACCGTGCGCGGGCGGACGGCGCCCACGCGGCGGATCTCCTTGTCGTCCAGCGCCTTGAGGATCTTGCCCTGCAGGGTCAGCGGCAGGTCGCCGATCTCGTCCAGGAAGAGCGTGCCGCCGTCCGCCGCCTCGAACAGGCCGGGCTTGGCCGTGCGCGCGTCCGTGAAGGCGCCCTTCTCGTGGCCGAACATCTCGCTCTCCAGCAGCCCGGCCGGCACGGCGTTGCAGTTCAGCTCGACGAACGGCGCGGCGGCGCGCGGCCCGTTGTAGTGGACGGCCTGCGCCAGCAGCTCCTTGCCCGTCCCCGTCTCGCCCGTCACCAGCACGGTGGCGCGGCCGTGGGGGATGATGCGGGCGGCACGGTCCAGCGCGGCGCGGAGCTGCGGGCTGCGGCCGATGATGCGGCTGAAGTCGAAGGCCTGCTTCTCCGCCGCGGCCAGCCGCCCCCCGGCCTCCTGCGCCTGCCGCCGCCGCGCGCGGTCCGCCACCTCCGCCCGCAGCGCCTCCACGTCGCCGGGCAGCGCGAAGTAGTCCGCCGCGCCCGCGCGCACCAGCGCGACCGCCAGCCGGTGGTCCGCCCGCGCGCCCACCACCAGCGGCGCCGGCCCCCCCGCGGCGGCCAGCTCGCGCAGCAGCGCCTCCGCGTCCTCCTCCGCCCCCGCCACCGCCAGCAGCACCGCCACCGCGTCCGCCGCGGGCAGCGCGTCCGCGGGCGCCTCGACCACGCGCGCCTCCGCCCCGGCCGCCTGCGCGAGCTGCGGCCAGAAGGCGGAGAACGAGTCCGTGCGCGCGATGACGACGAGGCTGCTCACGATGCGGAGCCCGGGAGGGAGGAGGACGGCGGGCGCCCGCCAGTGCCGGCGCGATGCGGATAACGCCCGAGTGTCGCGATTCGAGACATATACAGCCGCACCCCCGCAATGCGCCAGTGGGGATGGTGGCGATGCGATAAGTGGCGGCGGGAAAGCGGGTTACACGCGCGGGCCGCCATCCGTTCCCCGCCCGGTCCGCCCGTTGCCTTCTCCGGCGGCCGAGCGGCGCGGCACTCCGCCGGGCCAGGGGACGGAATCGAGCCAGGGAGATCAGGACGATGGGACGGACGAGCATGCGGGCCCTGGTGGCCGCGGCGGCGATGACGGCGCTGGCCGCCTGCGACGGCGGCACGGGCGCGGACGGCGGGCGGGTGGCGGTGCGCTTCGGGCTGGCGTCCGGCGCCGGCGCGTCACTGCAGGCGGCGGACGGGCCGGCGTACCAGGCGAACGGCGAGGAGCTGGTCATCACCGGCGCCAACGGCACCCTGCGCATCGGCGACCTGCGGCTGGTGGTGGCGGAGTTCGAGCTGGACGGCGACGACGACGTGAACCGCTGCGCGGACGCGGACAGCGTGGGCGACGACGACGGGGACGACTGCGACGACTTCAACGCGGGGCCCATGTTCGTGGACCTGCCGCTGGCCGCCGGCGGCACCCAGGTCAGCACCGGCGAGGTGCGGCCGGGCACCTACCGCGAGATCGAGTTCGAGGTGGAGGACCTGGACGATGACGAGGAGAACCCGGCGGAGCGGCAGCGCATCGAGGCGCTGCTCGGGCAGATCCGGCAGCAGTTCCCCGACTGGCCGCGCAGGGCCAGCATGCTGGTGTCCGGCAGCTTTACGCCCACCGGCGGCGCGGCGCAGCCCTTCCGCGTGTTCCTGGAGGCGGAGATCGAGATCGAGACGGCGCTGAACCCGCCGCTGGTGGTGGCCGAGAGCGGCGGCACGCGCACGGTGGAGGTGCTGCTGGACCCGGCGGCCGTCTTCCGCCAGGGCGCCAACGTCATCAACCCCGCCACGCACTCCGGCGAGCTGGAGCTCGAGCTGGAGACCGGCTTCCGCGGCCGCGGCAGCGGCGACTGAACGGCGGGACGGAAGGACGGAAGTACGGGGTACGAAGTAGCGGGCGCCGGGCGATGAGCCCGGCGCTCCGCGTGTCCGGTGGGGCCGCGGAGCCTCAGCCGGGGTGGGGCGCGCGGGCCACACCTTCGGGGCCAGCTTTGGGGGTGATGATTCGAAGTGGAAGCATCGCAATCACTTGTGGTTCCCGGCCGATGGCGTCGCGGCGGGTGTGGGGCTTGCACCGGGGTGGCGGGATCAGAGCACGGTGTTGATCCCGGAGGCCCCCTTCCATGTCCATCGTCCTCCCCGCGGCCGAGATCCGGCCCCCCGCACACGTCACGGCTCCCGCCCCCGCACGCCACGCCGGCGGATCGCTGCTCCGCTCCGTCCGCGAGCTGCTGCCGTTCACGTACGAGTTCCGTTCCGCGGTGCAGGCGGAGATCGAGCGGCGGGTGCGGCGCTTCCGCTCGCTCCACGCGCTGGACCCCGCGGTGCGCGAGGCGCTGGCACCGCGCGTGCGCCGCTTCGAGAGCGCGCTGGTGCCGGTGCTGATGCGCAAGCGCGGCGCGCTGGCCGGCGTGCTGTGGACCAGCGTGGCGCTGCTGGTGCTGAGCTGGGTGGTGCTGGTGCCGCTCTACGCGCCCGGCGCGCTGGCCCAGGGCGAGGCGCGGCTGCACGCGCGCGCCGCCCTGGCCGCCGGCGTCCTGCTGCCCATCCTGGCCGCGGCCATGTACTTCGTCAGCCGGCGGCTGCGGCGCTGGGCCAGCCGCCGCGCCGTCGCCCGCGCCATGCTGGTGCTGTGCGCGCTCATCTACCTGAGCTGGGTGGCCGCCGTCAGCGACCTGGACCCCGCCCGGCTGACCGCGGACTTCGCGCAGGCGCTGGGGATGGTGGCGCTGTACGGCATTGCCCTCGTGGTGCTGGGCGGCGCGGCCGTCTGGTGGACGCTGTGCCGCATGGAGCGCTGGTACGAGCGCCACGCCTGCGCCCGGCACCCCGACGCCATGATGGTGCGGGAGATGGTGAGCATGCTGGCCTGGGTGGAGGAGCACCCGCACGCCTGGAGCGACCTGCGGGCGCGCGGCCGCATCCTGCGCTCGCTGGAGACGGTGGCGTACTGCCTGGAGCGGCAGCTCGTCCGCCACCTGCGCGGCCACGACGCCGCCACCGAGCGGTGGCTGCGCGAGAAGACCGCCCAGCGCGCCGCGGCCGTGCGCGCGCTCAAGCGCTGGGTGTGCCTGCCCAAGGCGGACACCCGCGAGCGCTTCGTGGAGCGCATCGCCGGCGACCTGGTGCGCGCCGCCACGGGCGACTGGGACGGCCTGGAGAGCGCCGAGGTGGAGGCGGCGGGTCCCTCGCCGGTGCGCCGGCTGGCGGGCGCCTCCGCCTCCGCCGCGGTCATCGCCGTGCTGTACGTGGCGCTGCCCGGCGCGCCGGACCTGCCCTTCGACCTGGCGGGCGCCAGCGCCCTGGTGCCGTTCGCGCCGGTGCTGGGGCCCATGCTGGGCTTCCTGCTGCTGCGCATCTTCCAGCCCGGCCTGATCGCCGACCTCCCCGCCGTCAAGCAGCTCGGGGAGATGATGGGCAAGCGCTGAACGAATCGCGGGTGATGACGAACGGAGGGCGCCGGGACCGATCCCCGGCGCCCTCCGCCGTTCTCTGCCCTCAGCGATCCGTCAGCCGCGCCCGCATGTTGGGGTGATAGGCGCAGACGTACTCCCCCTCCGCGCCCTCCGGCACCACCACCCGTCCGGATTCCCCGGCGGCGATGTTGCCCGTGTCCCACGCCCTGGAACCGGCGGTCGCGGTGTGCGGCACGGCGTCGCGGTTGGTCCAGACGATGGTGTCGCCGGGGGTTGCCGCCACCTCCGCGGGCACGTAGGCGAAGTTGCGGATCTCCACCGCGTGCGTCCGCGGCGGCGGCGCCCCGCGCCCGCACGCCGCGCCCGCCGCCAGCGCGAGCGCGGCGAGGACCGCGCGCCTCACGACCCGCCGAGCTGGCCCTGCACCTGGCGCGCGTGCTCCAGGTGGGCGGCCACCGCGGGGCGCACCTGCTGCAGCAGCGCCTTGAGATCGGCGTTCTGCGCGGAGGGGATCAGCGTCTGGTCGATGGCGTCCAGCACCGTCTGGTGGTAGCTGATCTCGTTCTCGATGTACGCGCGGTCGAACTCCGCGCCGCTCAGGCCGCTGAGCCGCGCGTGCGCCTGCTGCCCGCCCTGCGACAGGCCGCGGCTGCTCTCGTTCTCCTCCGGCGTCACGCCCAGCCGCGTCACCAGGTCCACCGCCTGCTTGTTGACCCCCGCGTGGTCCGTGACCATGCGGTTGGCGAACTCCTTCACCTGCGCGCTGGTCCCCTTCTGCCTGGCCAGCTCGCCCGCGGTGCTGTCCACCGCGTTGGCCGCCACCACGATGGCCGCGATCTGCGGATCGGTGACAGTGGCCGCGGCGGGCGCCGTCG
>DASTLD010000126.1:0-10193 GCA_035715345.1 Longimicrobium sp. | reverse complement strand
CGCTCTTCCTGGTGTGGCAGCAGGAGCGCAGCGCCGCGGACGGGCTCGGCGACTTCGCGCTGCGCCGCGACGCCGCGGACCTGTTCGACGCGCCCGCCCGCAACGTCTTCCTGGTCAAGGCGACGTACTGGCTCAGCCGCTGAGGAAAAAGCATTTCACGCAGAGGGCGCGGAGGTTGAACAGAGAGGACGCGGAGTGGGTTTTGCTCCGCGTCCTCGGCGTTTCCGCGTGATCCCTTATGGAGAAGTGATGGCGATGCGATTCAGACTGGCCGCAGTCGTAGTGGCGATGCTGCTGGGGGGATGCGCGGTGCGCTCCGAGACGCAGCTCTCCGCCGGGACGGATGCCGTTCCCACGCCCGAGCGGGTGGCCATCCCCGGCGTGCCGGACGGGACGGTGATGAACTTTCCCGCCATCGACCCCGTGGACGGGTCGCTGTGGTTCTCCATCTACAGGGGAGAGGACTTCAACCGGCAGACGCTCGTGCGGGCACCCTACCAGGAGGGCTGGTGGGGCATCCCCGTGCCGGTCATCCTGACGCGGGACGACCGCTGGGGGGCGCGCGCGCCGCGCTTCTCGCCGGACGGGCAGCGGCTCTACTTCACCTCGAACCGTCCCCGCAGCGCCTCGGACACGGTCCCCAACTGGAACATCTGGTCGGCGGAGCGCCGGGGCACCTGGTGGGGCGACCTGGTTTCCCTGCCGGCGCCGGTGAACACGGACGCGACGGAGATCCACGCCGCCGCCACCGCCGCCGGCGACCTGTTCGTCCCCTCGCGGCGCGGGGGAAGCCTGGGCCTGACCGACATCTGGCTCGTGCGCCGGCGGGGGGATGGCTGGGACGTGCCGCTGCACCTGCCGGCGCCCATCAACGACGAGCGCAGCCAGCCGGACCTGTGGGTGGCGCCGGACGGCTCGTGGATGGTGCTGGTCGTCACCGACCATCCGCAGGGCCTGGGCGGCGACGACCTGTTCATCTCCCGCTTCGTCAACGGCGCCTGGAGCACGCCCGTGCATCTCCCCGCGCCCATCAACGGCCCGGGCTACGAGTACGGCCCCAGCGTATCCCCCGACGGGCGCATGCTCTACTTCAACAGCGAGCGCGACGGCGGCGTGGCCATCTACCGCGTCCCCGTCTCCGCTCTGAGCAGATACCGTTGACTACGATTATCACGCAGCGGAAAACAGAGAGGTTGAAAAGAGAGCCGCGGAGGGAACAGCACGAAGTTCCTCCGCGGCTCCTCGGTTCCCTCAGCAGGTACCGCCGAAAGGTGGTTGAAACCGGGGACGCCCCGATCCCGTTTTTCTCCGCCGCCCCGATGGCGGCAAACGGCACGCACCGGCGGCAGCCCACCAACCCCTTTCCCGAAAGGCGGAGCCATGAAGAAGATCCGGCTCGATCTGGAGACCCTCGCGGTGGAATCGTTCAGCGTGGTCGAGGAACCGGTGTCCATGGCCGGTACGGTGGCCGCGCACGCGGACACGGAAGCCGGGGTGGAGTCGTGCGATCATACCTGCCCCTACACCTGCCCGTTCTCGTGCCCGGACATCAACTCCCGCTGCGTGTGCTACCCGGTGGAAACGCACACCTGCCCGGGTGGGCCGTCCGACGTCTATACCTGCCTGGCGTCCTGCAACTGCTGGCACAGCAACGAGACGGCCTGTCCCTGACCCGACACGCGCGTGCTGACGGAGTAAGCGGCCCCGGTGGCCGCTGAAAGCCTCACACGGGAGGAATGCGGGGAAACCAGGGAGCCGCAGAGGAACGACTTGCCGTTCCTCCGCGGCTCTCGGTTTTCCTCTTGGTTCCCCTCTGCGTGATTTTCCCCGCAGTTACTGCGCGTGCTGCGCGGCGATGCGCTCCAGGCGCGCCTCGATCTCCGCGCGCGGCACCCAGCGCCCGCGTCCCATCACCCCCGCGATACGCGACACGTTGGCGATGTCCGCCAGCGGGTTGGCGTCCAGCAGCACCAGGTCCGCCCGCTGCCCCGCCGCGATGGTGCCGAAGCGGTCCGCGTTCCTGAAGTACTCGCCCACGTTGCGCGTGCCCGTCACCAGGATGTCGTACGGGCTCATGCCCGCGGCGGACATGCGCGTCAGCTCGCGGTGCAGCGAGAATCCGGGCACGCTGAACTGCTGCGGCGCGTCCGTGCCCATCAGGATGCGCGCGCCGCCCCGGTGCAGCGCCGCCAGGATGCGCTGGCGGTTCTCGATGACCTGCGCGCTGACCACCGGGTTGAACTGCGGACTGCTCGTCCGCTGCCGCCACGCGTTGGACCACGCCTCCACCTGCTGCCTCGGCACGTAGCGCAGCTCCGGGTACGCCCGCAGCGAGTCCAGGCTGCCCACGCCGAACAGCACCTCCCACAGCGCCATCGTCGGCACCACCCACGCCCCCGCCTCGCGCGTGCGGCCCACGATGTCCTCCAGCGCGGCGCTCTCCACCGGGCCCGCCGTGCCGTTCAGGTGCTCCACGTATCCGTCCAGGTGGTCGAACGTCTCCTGCCCCAGGTCCAGCGCGCGCAGCAGCCCCACCTCCGCCGGCACGTGCCCGCCGAAGCGGATGCCGACCTCGCGGGCGGTGCGTGCCATGGCCTCGTACTCCCCGAGCGTGGGACCGGGGTGCACCTTGAGCAGGTCCCACCCCTCCGCCTTCTGCGCGCGCACCATCGCCGCCGCCTGCTCCGGCGAGGCGACCGACTGCGCGTTGAAGCTGGGCCCCGCCAGGTACAGCGTCGGCGAGACGATCTCTCCCCGCGCGGCGCGGGCGCGCAGCTCGAGCTGCCCCGGCGCGCCCAGCATTCCCCGCACGGTGGTGATGCCGTTGGCGAAGTAGAGGAAGAGCACGTCCTCCGTGTAGGCGGGCGGGGCGTTCGGGGGCGGCACGTGGCCGTGCATCTCCGCCAGGCCGGGGATCAGCCACCTGCCGCGCCCGTCCACCCGCCGCGCCCCCGCCGGCACCCGCACCGAAGCCGCCGGCCCCACCTCCACGATGCGGTCGCCGCGCACCACGACGGTGTGGTTCTCCAGCACGCGCTCCGTGTCCATCGGCACCACGTTCACCCCCACGAACGCGGTGACGGGCTCGGCGGACGGGGGCGCCTGCGCCGCGCAGGCCACGGCGGTCAGCGAGAGCAGGAGCGTCAGCAGGGTGCGCATGGGAGATCGGGGGGGATGTGGGTCGATGGATGCGATGAGAGCACGATGGCGCGCACCTCGCCGCGGAGCAAGACGCGGCCGGCGATTTGCCCGCGAACGCGATGCGTGTCCCCGGGTAAGCAGGGCCGCGCCGATCCGCCCGATGGCATCTCCCTGGAATCACGACATGCTCGCCGCAACCGCCGCTCCCGAAGCCGAGGCCGTCGAACCGCTGCTGGACCTGCTGCGCGGCCGCAGCACGGTGGTGCTCGCGGGCGCGGGGTGCAGCACGGAGTCGGGCATCCCCGACTACCGCGGGCCGGAGGGCAGCCTGCGCGCGCGCAAGCCGGTACAGTACGGCGACTTCGTGCGCAGCGAGGCCGCGCGCGTGCGCTACTGGGCGCGCAGCGCGGTGGGGTGGCCGCGCTTCTCCGCCGCGCGGCCCAACGCGGGGCACCGGGCGCTGGCGGAGCTGGAGGAGGCCGGCGTGGTGCGCGGCATCATCACCCAGAACGTGGACGGGCTGCACCACGCCGCCGGCAGCCGCCGGGTGGTGGAGCTGCACGGCTCCCTCGCGTCCGTGCGCTGCCTGGGCTGCGGCGGCGTGACGCCCCGCGCCGCCTACCAGGAGCGGCTGCTCGCGATGAACACGGAGTGGGCGATGCGGCTTGCGGGCCAGGCGGAGACTGCCCCCGACGGCGACGCCGAGCTGCCCGCCCGGGCCATGGAGCGCTTCCACGTGCCCGCGTGCCAGGGATGCGGGGGGATGATCAAGCCGGACGTGGTCTTCTTCGGGGAGAACGTGCCGAAGGAGTGGGTGGAGGATGCGTGGCGCCTCTACGGCGAGGCGGACGTGATGCTGGTGGCCGGCTCGTCGCTGACGGTCTACTCCGGCCGCCGCTTCATCTACCGCGCCAGGGAGGACGGCATCCCCATCGCGGTCGTCAACCTGGGCCCCACCCGCGCCGACGACGTGGCCGCTGTGAAGGTGGACGGGCGCCTGGGCACCGTCCTGCCGCGCCTGGCCGCCGCTCTCCGCCGCTGATCGGGGGACGAAACCCGTCCAACCGCTAGGCGCTCTTTCTGCCCCGGCTGCGGGGCGGCGGGGCGGCACCGGAAAGCGTGAGCAGCGAGCCCGCCGCCTGGTGCAGGGCCGCGATCGCGGGCTCCAGCGCGCCGGCGCACCTGGCTTCGGTGGAGGCCTGCGCCAGCCCCGCGGCGAGGTACGCCACCAGCAGCGTGTTCTGCGACACGCCCTCCTCCTCCGCCCGCTGGGCCAGCTGCGCGTGCAGCGAAGGCGGCACGCGCGCGCGGAACTGGCCGCTGTACGGCGACAGGCCTCGGGGCGCGGGAAGGGGCCACCCCTCCTGCTGGTGCGTCTCGACGGCCAGCTCGATGGCCACGTCCAGCTCCGCGATGGCGGCGGCCGGCGTGGCCCCGAAGGCCGAGAGCCCGGGGAACTCCGGGCAGACGGCGACGAAGGCCTGGTCCTCCTGGCTCCAGCGGACGCCGTAGCTGTACTTGTGCATCATTCGCCTCCCACTGGCATTTCCCGCAGCGCGGCGAGCAGCGCCCGCACCTGTGCGGGCTTTGCGCCCCCGTTCCCGTCGTCCTGGAAGTTCATCAGCTCGCGGCTGCCGATCCGCTTGTACATGCGGTGGCTGCCCTTCTGCCGCGCGAACTCCCAACCGTAGCACTCGGCGAGCTGGCAAAGCTCGGCGTAGCGAAGCCCCGCGGGGTTGTTCCTGGCCGACTGCAGCAGCTTGTCGCACCTCGGCATTCGCGCCTCGCCTTTCATGGTACCTGATGCGGTACCATTCGTCAAGGGGTTCGTCTCTGCACGGCCGGACAACATGGACACTGCACCGGCAACCACGCATCACGCAAGGGCCCAATAGGCGCTTGTTTTACGCGCTCCAAAAGCGGCCTTCGGACGCACTTTGCCGCGCGAATCCCGCATCCACGCCGCGGATGGGGCGTGAAGCACTCCGCACGTGGAAAGAAAAGGCTTGGCTCCGGGCGGGGTGCCGTACTATCGTTCCCTGCAACGCGGCGGCGGAGCAGTCCCGCTCCGCCGCTCGCCCCCGGCTCTGCTCTCCCGCGGTCCCCCCTCCCGGACGTCCCTTTCCATGCGTGCTTTCTTCCGCGCCCTTGCCGCGCTGGTGCTCGCCATCGGCCTTGCCCCCGCGCCCGGATCGGCCCAGGTGCAGGTCTCCATCCGCAGGCTGGCGCCGATGGAGGCCATCTTCCTGGCCGACCTCCTGCCCGGCGACGCCGGGGTGCGCCCCGACCTGCTGGGCATCACCCTGGTCAGCGAGGGCGGGAGCCCCACCGTGGTGATGGAGATCGCGGTGGAGCGCGAGGAGCCGTCGCCGCTGGAGATCTTCCGCGGGACCACGGACCCGTTCGTGGTGGACGAGCCCGTGCGGCACCTGACCACCCGCGACCTGACCACGTCGGGCGGCGAGTTCGCCGTCACCGACTACACGGTCAACGAGGACGCGCTGGACGACGCGGGCCTGCAGAGCGGCCGGCTGCCGGCGGGCACCTACCTGTTCACCGTGACCGTGCGCTCGCAGCAGGGCGACGTCCTGGACAGCGACGAGCTGCGGATCACGCTGGCCATCGCGTCGCGCGTGGACCTGCTTTCCCCCGGCGTCCCGGCGGACGCGGGCCCGCCGCCCACCGTGCCCGGACCCACCCCGCGCTTCCTGTGGAGCTCCGGCGGCGAATCGCCCACGGCGCAGTACCGGCTGCGGGTGGTGCGCGTGGACGGCGAGGGCTCCGCGGTGGAGGCGGTGCAGGCCGGCTTCCCGGTCTGGGAGGCGGTCACCTCGGCCACGTCCGCGCTCTACCCCGCCTCCGCGGCGGCGCTGCGGCTGGAGCCGGGGGGCACCTACGCCTGGCAGGTCACGCGCGAGCTGGGCACGTCCGGCGGCGCCGAGCCCGTCGAGAGCCCCATCTACTGGTTCCGCATCGACGGCACGGGCGCGGCGGGCGCCGCGGACCCGGGGTTCGCCATCCTGCTCCGCTCCCTGGGCCTCTCTCCCGACCTGGACGGCTTTACCCCCGTGAGCGCCCGGCTGCAGGACGGCCGCGTGGTGCCGCTGCCGGAGCTGGAGGCGCTGCTGGCCGCCATTGCCGCGGGCGAGATCGCGGTCCTTTCCGTCCGCGTCCAGTGAGGCCCGCCATGCGCAGAGCAATGCTGGCCGCCGCGGCGGCGATGGGGTTCCTGGGGACGATGCCCGCGGGCGCGCGGGCGCAGCAGGCGGACGTGGCGCTGGTCTACCGGCTGCTGCAGGACGGGCAGATGGTGATCACCCCCGCCAGCGGCGCGCAGCGCCCGGCGCGGCTCGGCGACCGGCTGCGCAACCGCGACGTGGTGTTCACGTCGCCCAACACGCGCGCGGCGCTGCGCTTTACCGACGACGGCTCCATCCTGCGCATCAACCCCAGCTCGCAGGTGCGGCTGACCACCGGCGAGGAGCGCGGCGCGCTGGTGCGCACGCTGGAGCTGGAGTTCGGCGAGGTGTGGGCGCGCGTGACCCGCGGCCAGGGCACGCAGTTCCGCGTGCAGACGCCGGCCGGGGTGGCGGCGGTCAAGGGCACGGAGTTCCTGGTGCGCGTGGACTCCGCGGGCAACACGGTGGTCGTGACCCTGGAAGGCGTGGTGGAGTTCTTCAACCAGGCGGGCCGCACGGACGTGGCCGCGGGGCAGCGCGCGTCCGCCGGGTCGCAGTCGGACGCCCCGGAGGCGGGGCCTGCCTCGCCGGAGGAGCTGCGCCGCGCGGGCGAGGCCGGCGGCGAGGACGGCGCCACGGCGGAGGGGCGGTGGATCGAGGTGCTGCTGCAGCACCCCGACGGCCGGGTGCGCACGCTGATGATCCAGGTGCCCGCCGACGCGCTCCGCGGCCGGGTGCAGGGGACGCCGTGAAGATGCGCCTCGTGCACGCCGCGGCCGCCGCCCTGCTGGCCGCCGCCGCCGTCCCCGCCGCCGCGCAGCACTCCCCGCCCGCGGCGCTGATCCTGTCGCCGGAGCCGGGCGAGCGCATCACCGCGGACCAGGTGCTGGTGGCCGTGTCGCTGCCGCGCGAGGCGGACTCGCTGGCCGTCACGGTGCGCGTGGGCTCGCGGGACGTGACCGCCCAGGCGGAGCGCTCGGGCGGCGTGGTCACCTGGCGGCCGGTGGAGCCGCTCGCTCCCGGCCCGCACCGCGTGGTGGTCGCCGTCGCGCGGCCCGCGGGCGGCGCCGCGCCGCCGCCGCTGGAGTGGACCTTCAGCGTGGCCCCCGCGGCAAGAGTCGCCTCGGCGCCGGCCGGCGCGCGGCCCCGGCCGCGCTCGTCCGCGGTGCCGCACGGCAGCGTGGTCATGGAGGGCAGCGGCGGCTCCGCGAGCGGCCCCGGCGCCGGCTTTCGCCGCGAGGAGGACTTTGCGCCGCGCATGTGGATCAACGGGGGCGGCCAGGTGCGGCCGGGGTGGCGGTACACGTTCCGCGGCCACCTGAGCGGCTACGAGAGCTCGCGCCGCCAGCCGGTGAACCGCTTCCGCGCGGAGCTGCGCACCCCCGGCGTGTCGCTGGCGCTGGGCGACGTGAACCCCGTGCTGCACGACATCATCCTGGCCGGGCGCCGGGTGCGCGGCGGGCAGCTCGACCTGCGCGCCGGCCCGCTGGGACTGAGCGTGGTGGCGGGGCAGAGCCTGCGGGCCGTCTCCGGTGCGCTGCACCCGGAGGACCCCACCCGCATCGCGCGCAGCGGCACCTACGCGCAGGACCTGCTCGCGGTGCGCCCGTCGCTGGGGGCGGGCGGCTTCCGCCTGGGGCTCACGGTCATGCGCGTGCGCGACGACGTGGGCTCCATCCCTTCCCTGCGCACCGGCCCCTCCGCCACGGGCACCTTCTCCGTGAACCCTGCCCCGCGCGACAACCTGGTGGCGGGGCTGGACGCCTCGCTGCGGCTGGCGCGGGGGCGCATCGTGCTGCAGTACGAGAACGCGGCCTCGCTGCTGGCCCGCGACATCTCCACCCGGCCGCGCACGCAGCGGGAGCTGGACTCGCTCTTCGTGGCCGCGGGGGCGGACCCGCCGGGCATCGATCCCGGCGACTTCGACGACTTCTTCATCCTCAACGCCTCCGTGCTGCCGCTGGACCCGCGCGAGCTGACCAGCACGGCGCACCAGGCGCGGGCCCACGTGCGCGCGGGCGGGCACCTGGTGTCCGCGGAGTGGCGCACGGTGGGGATGGACTACCACACGCTGGGCCACCCCGGCATGCAGCGCGACTGGCGCGGGCTGCGGGTGCGCGACTCGTTCGCGCTGCTGCGCGACGCGCTGTTCGTGACGGCGGGGTACGAGCAGGACCGCGACAACCTGGACGGCTCCGCGCCCGCCACCACGCGCGGCCGCGGGGGATTTGCCACGCTGACCTGGCGGGCGCCACGCGAGGTGATGGTCACCGGCTCGCTGCGCCTGGCCACGCGGGAGAACGGCCAGGGCCGGGGGACGGCCGGGGCGCTGGACCAGTCCACGCTGGCCGCGTCGGGCGGGGTGGCGGTGCCCGTGGGGCTGCTGGCGGCGTTCCGCACGCGCGTGAGCCTGAACGGCACCTGGGTGGAGCGCAGCGACCCCGCCAACCCCCTCGCGGACACGCGCGACCTGTACTTCCTGGCCGGCGTGCACGCGGAGACGCCCTCGCGCGAGACCAGCTTCTCGCTGCTGGGGGGGCAGAACCGCTCGGAGTTCCCGGGCCTGGAGGGGGGGAGCACCACGTTCGACCGGCTGGTGGCGGCGGGGCGGCGGCAGCTCACGCAGCGCTGGGCCGTGCGCTTCGACGGGGGGCTGACCGCCGCGCGCAGCCCCGCCTCCGCGACGGCGCCGGGCCCGCGCTACACGCGCGTGGAGGCGCTGGGCGGCGGCGAGTTCGCGTGGCGCCCGGATGCGGTGGTCACCCTGACCGCGGGCGTGGTCGACTACACCGACCGCCGCATCCCCGGCCTGGACACCCGCGAGCTGGTGATGCGCGTCCGCCTGAGCCGCGCCTTCTGAGGGCGATGAACCCACCCGGCGCCGGCGGAGGGGAGCGGAGGCCGCGCTCCTTCCGCCGGCTCCGCCCGTTTGCCTCGTGAGATGACCCTGCCCGCCCCCATCCCCCCTCCCCGCCGCCTGGACCGGCGCCGCCGCCGCGCGCGGCTGCTCGCGGCCGTCGTGCTGCTGGCGCCGCTGCTGGCGCTGGTGGTTGGGGAGGCGCGGGTGGGGCGCGCGCTGGAGCGGCGCGTGTACGATGGCTGGTTCACGCTGCGCGGTACCCTGCCGCGGCCCGGGAACGTGGTCGTCGTGGCCATCGACACCGATTCCGAGGCATCGCTGGGGCGGTATCCCTGGGGGCGGGAGTGGCACGCGCGGCTGCTGCGCAACCTGCACCGGGCCGGCGCGCGCGTGGTGGCGTTCGACCTGACCTTTGCCGACGCCTTCCCGCGGGCGGACACCGCCTTCCGCGCCGCCATCGACCAGACCGGCATCGCGGTGCTGGGCGCCAAGACGGGCGTCGTCTTCCGCCGCGGCGCGCGCGGGTTCCGGCTCGAGGAGCCCGCCGGCGTGCTGCGCGGCGCCCCGGTGGGCATCGTGGACGTGCGGCCGGACGCGGTGGACGGCATCGTGCGCGAGTACCCGGTGCTCCACGACTATCCCGGCCGCGCGGTGCCGCAGCTCGGCGTGCAGGCGGTGCTCCGCTACCTGGGGCTGCCGGCGGACTCGCTGCGCGCGGGGCCGGACGGCTGGCGGCTGGGCGGGCGCACGGTGCCCGCGGGCCCGGGCGGCGGCATGCTGGTGGACTGGCTGGGGTCCGCCGGCTCCGTCCCCACCTATTCGTACGCGACGGTGGTGGACGACGCCGCCACCGACCTGGGCGAGTGGGACCTGGACTCGTTCGAGGACCTGGCGCGGGACGGAGTCTTTCGCGACCGCATCGTGCTGGTGGGGACGACGATCCCGGAGCACCAGGACCTGCATCCCACCCCCGTGCGTGACGCAGGTGGCGGGGCGGGGGCGGTGCTGATGCC
>DASTLD010000125.1:0-11561 GCA_035715345.1 Longimicrobium sp. | reverse complement strand
GCCGCCGCCCTGGTCGCCCACGCGCGGGTCGCGGACGCGCATCTCCACCACCACCACGCTGAAGGTGCCCGCGGGCACGGTCTGCCGCTCGCGCCGCAGCACGCGCACGTGCACGGGGTTGCGGTTGGGGTCGAAGTGGCGGTTGAGCGTGTACTCCGCCCCCGGCTCCAGCCGCAGGGTGCGCACGTAGTACAGGAACGACAGCTCGTCCAGCGGCGCGTCCGTGGCGGAGCGGCCGCCCTGCCCGTTGCGCCCCGTCCAGCGGCGCTCGGCGGGGAACATCTCCACCTCTTCCGTCCGCCGGGACAGCGGGGCGCGCTCGTAGTGGTGGTAGCGCAGGGACGCCATCCGCTCCGGCACCAGCCAGGACGCGGTGCAGTCCTCCACCCGCGCGGGGCCCACGCGCCCGCCGAAGTGGAAGTGCAGCTTCCACGCGCTGGCGCCGCGCACCGTCTCCGCCGGCTCCACCCGCATGCTCCCGGTGCCCACCGTGCCCCAGCGGCTGCTGCGGGCGCGGAACACCATCTCCTCGCCCACGGCGAACGGCAGCGGCGCGCCGGCGCCCTGCGTGGCGGCCGGACGCAAGGCCGGCAGCAGGCAGGCGGCCGCGAGCGCCGCGGCGGCGGCGGGGCGGGCAAGGGATCGAAGGGCGCGCATGGCTCCGGCTCCGGCTGGCGGTCCTCAACGGGTGGGCGCCCCGCGGGCACGCCCATCGTACGGCCGAAAGGATGCCGTTTTCCGCCCCGCGCCGCGTCGGGCGCAGGCAGGCGATCGTGTGGGGCGGTGTCGGACACTTTCCCTACGTCACTTGCCCCTCCGCCTTCCGTTCCCGACCTTCTCCCGCGTCCCCGCCGGCGCGCCCGGCCCCGCGAACCCTGCGCCCCGAGACGATGAGCGCCGACGCCACGCCCGCGCCCCCGCCCGCCGACGCCGTGGAGCTGCTGCGCCTGCTGCAGACCGTCGCCGTCGCGGCCAACGAGGCGGACACGGTGGACGAGGCGCTGCGCACCTGCCTGGACGCGGTGTGCGCCTTCACCGGCTGGCCGGTGGGGCACGCCTACCTGCGCGAGGGCGATGGCGGCGAGCTGGCGCCGGCCCCGGTGTGGCACCTGGGCGGCGGCGGGCGCCTGGAGGCGTTCCGCGCGGCCACGCAGCGGACGCGCGTGGCCGAGGGGCAGGGGCTGGTGGGGCGCGTGGCGGGCAGCGGCGAGCCCGCCTGGGTGGAGGACGTGCAGTCGGACGCCGCCTTCCTGCGCCGCGAGGCCGCGGCGGAGGCCGGGCTGCGCGCGGGCTTCGCCTTTCCCATCCGCGTGGGGCGCGAGGTGGTGGGCGTGCTGGAGTTCTACGCGGACCGCGCGCTGGCGCCGGAGCCGGCGCTGCTGGACGTGATGGCGCAGATCGGCACGCAGGTGGGGCGCGTGGTGGAGCGGTCGCGGGCGCAGGAGGCGCTGCGGCGCTCGGAGGAGAAGTTCGCGGGCATCATCGCCATCTCCGCGGACGCGGTGGTGTCCGTGGACGAGGAGCAGCGCATCGTGCTCTTCAACCAGGGCGCGGAGCAGATCTTCGGCTGGACGGCGGACGAGATCATCGGCCAGCGGCTGGAGGTGCTCATCCCCCACCGCCTCCGCCCCACGCACGAGCAGCACGTCCGCCGCTTCGGTGAGGGGTCCGTCTCCGCGCGGCGGATGGGGGAGCGCGGGCAGGTGATGGGGCAGCGCAGGAACGGGGAGACCTTTCCCGCGGACGCCTCCATCAGCCGGCTGGACCTGGGCGGCACGCGGCTGTTCACGGCGGTGGTGCGCGACGTGACCGAGCGCCGCCGCGCGGAAGAGGCGCTGGCCCGCCAGGCGGACGAGCTGGCGCGCTCCAACGCGGAGCTGGAGCAGTTCGCCTACGTGGCCAGCCACGACCTGCAGGAGCCGCTGCGCATGGTGGCCAGCTACACGCAGCTCCTGGCGCGGCGCTACCGCGGCAGGCTGGACGACGACGCGGACGAGTTCATCAGCTACGCGGTGGACGGCGTGACGCGCATGCAGGCGCTGATCAACGACCTGCTGGCGTACTCGCGCGTGGGCCGGCGCGAGATCACCATCACCCGGGTGGACCTGGGGGCGCTGCTGGCCCGCGTGCTGGTGATCCTGGGCCCGGCCATCGAGGAGGCGGGCGCCGCCGTCACCCACGACCCGCTGCCCACCGTGCACGCCGACGCGGGGCAGCTCGGCCAGCTCCTGCAGAACCTGGTGGGCAACGCCCTCAAGTTCCACGGCGACGACCCGCCGCGCGTGCACGTGGGCGCGGAGCGCGGCGACGGCGAGTGGCACCTGTGGGTGGCCGACAACGGCATCGGCATCGACCCGGAGTTCCAGGACCGCATCTGGGTCATCTTCCAGCGCCTGCACAGCCGGGCGGAGTACCCCGGCACCGGCATCGGCCTGGCCATCTGCAAGAAGATCGTGGAGCGCCACGGCGGGCGGATCTGGCTGGACTCCGCCCCCGGCCGCGGCGCCACCTTCCACTTCACCCTTCCCGATCCCAGGGCCGGCCAATGAACGTGAGCGGCGACCCCATCGACATCCTGCTGGTGGAGGACAACCCCGGCGACGTGCGGCTGACGCGCGAGGCGCTGCGCGAGGGCAAGGTGCTGCACAACCTGCACGTGGCGCAGGACGGCGTGGAGGCGGTGGCCTTCCTGCGGCGGGAAGGGAAGTACGCGGACGCGCCGCGGCCGGACCTGATCCTCCTGGACCTCAACCTGCCGCGGAAGGACGGGCGCGAGGTGCTGCAGGACATCAAGGCCGCGCCGGAGCTGCGCACCATCCCCGTGGTCATCCTGACCAGCTCGGAGGCGGAGCAGGACATCGTGCGCGCGTACGACCTGCACGCCAACTGCTACGTGACCAAGCCGGTGGACCTGGACCAGTTCATCACCGTGGTCAAGTCCATCGAGACCTTCTGGCTCAGCGTCGTCAAGCTCCCTTCCCCCCACTGATGCCGCCCGCCGCGCCCATCCGCGTCCTGCTGGTGGAGGACAACCCCGGTGACGCGCGCCTGATCCGCGTCTACCTGGCGGAGGCGGGCGATCCTGGCTTTGCGGTGACGCACGCGGACCGGCTGGGCGCCGGGCTGGACGCGCTGGCGGCGGGCGGGGCGGACGTGGTGCTGCTGGACCTGTCGCTGCCGGACGCGCACGGCACGGACACGGTGCGGCGCACGCTGCAGGCGGCGCCGGAGGTGCCCATCGTCGTCCTGACCGGGCTGGACGACGAGTCCGTGGCGCTGGACGCGCTGCAGCACGGGGCGGAGGACTACCTGGTCAAGGGGCAGGTGGACGGGCCGCTGCTGTCGCGCTCCATCCGCTACGCCATCGAGCGCAGGCGCCTGGCGGGCGAGCGCCAGCGCCTGCTGGAGCGCGAGCGGCAGGCGCGCGCCGCGGCGGAGGCGGCGGTCGCCGGGCGCGACCACGTGCTGGGCATCGTGTCGCACGACCTGGGCAACTCGCTGAGCGCCATGCTGGTGACCACGCGCGTCCTGCTGCGCACGCTGCCGGAGGACGACGCGCCCGGCGGCGTGCGCGAGTCCGTGTCCAACATCCGCCACCTGGCGGAGCGCATGCAGCGGCTGCGGCAGGACCTGCTGGACGCGGCCAGCCTGGACGCGGGGCAGCTCTCCCTCAACGTGGAGCGCGTGACGCCGGCGGAGGTGGTGGAGGAGGCGCGCGGCCTCTTCGCGGGGCTGGCGGAGGAGAAGGGGGTGATGCTGGACGGCCGCGCGGACCCGGACCTCCCCGCGGCGGCGGCGGACCCCTCGCGGCTGCAGCAGGCGCTGGGCAACCTGCTGGGCAACGCGATCAAGTTCACGCCGGAGGGCGGCCGCGTGGAGCTGGCGGCGGAGCGGGTGGACGAGGGCATCCGCTTCTCCGTCCGCGACACGGGACCGGGCATTGCGCCGGACCACCTGCCGCGCGTGTTCGACCGCTTCTGGAAGCAGGCCACGGGCAACCGGCTGGGCTCCGGGCTGGGCCTGGCCATCGCGCGGGGCATCGTGGAGGCGCACGGCGGCCGCATCTGGGCGGAGAGCACGCCCGGCCAGGGCAGCACCTTCCACTTCGTGCTGCCGCTGGCGCAGGAGGTGGAGCAGGACTGGGAAGGCGAGCCGCCCGACGACTGAGCTGCAATTCCACGCAGAGCCGCAGAGGCAAACGGAGAGCCGCGGAGGAACTGCATGGAGTTCCTCCGCGGCTCGCTTTTCAACCTCTCTGTTTTCCCTCTGCGTGAAAATGCAGCTCAGTCCTTCGCCGCGTTCGGCTCGGCCTTGAGCAGGCCCGTGTTCAGCGCGAACCGCACCAGCTCGGAGCGGTGGCTCAGCCCCAGCTTCTGCATCAGCCGGGCGCGGTAGGTGTCCACGGTCTTGGGCGAGAGGAACAGCTTCTTGCCGATCTCGCTGGAGCTGAAGCCCTCCGCCGTCAGCGCCAGCACCTCGCGCTCGCGGCCGCTCAGCTCCTCCAGCGGGTTGGCCTCGCCGCGCGCCTCGGCGTTGCGGTAGCTCTTGAGCAGCAGCCGCGTGGCGCTGGGGTACAGGAACACCTCGCCGCGCGACACGGTGCGGATGGCGGAGATCAGGTCCTGGTCCGCCTGCGTCTTGCGCACGTAGCCGCTGCCGCCCGCCTCCAGCACGTGCAGCAGGTGCTCCTCCTCCGCGTGGCTGCTCAGCACCAGCACCCGCGTCTGGGGATGCTGCTCGTTGATCTGGCGCATGGCCTCCAGCCCGCCCATGCCGGGCATGGTCAGGTCCATCACCACCACGTCCGGACGCAGCGCCTTCACGCGCTCCAGGCCCTCCTCACCGGTGGACGCCTCGCCCACCACGTCGATGTCCGGCTCCAGGCGCAGCAGCGCGGCCAGGCCGCCCCGCAGCACCGCGTGGTCGTCCACCAGGAGCACCCGGATCGTCGTCGGTTCCGTCATCTGGTCCTCGAGTATGTGGCTGCGCGGCTTCCTCGTCCTCCATCCCCCACCATGGTACGCCGCCCGACAGCCGCCGTCCGTCGGGAGCGCACCTCCGCGCGTGTCGGGGAATCACCCTACAAGAACGGCGAACGCGTCGCTACCCTGTTATAATTATGTCTTGACGAAATCCCGCTTTACCGGAGCCCAGCCGTGACCATCGAGCAGATCGAAGCCGAGGTGCTCAAACTGCCCGTCCACCACCGGGCCCGTCTTGCCCAGAGCCTCATCACCAGCCTGGACGAGGAGTCGGAGATCGAGGCCGCCTGGGCGGAGGAGGCCGATCGACGCTACGAAGCCTACCGCGCCGGTGAGATGAAAGCCATTCCGGCGGCCCAGGCCATGGCCGAGATCCGGGCGGAACTCGGCCATTGATCCCGATCACCCTGGTCGAGGCCGCCAAACGGGACGTTGCCCGGGCCGCGGCTTACTACGACGGCCAGCGTGCCGGCCTCGGTGCGGAGTTCCTCACGGAGGTGGATCGGCTGCTCGGGCTGGTCGCCGCGCACCCTGAGCTGGGCGTTCCCTTCCACGGCAAACGCAAGCTCATCCTCCACCGCTTTCCTTACATCATTCTCTATCGGATCGAGCCCGACGGCATTCTGGTGCTCGTGGTAGGTCACCAGCGCAGGGGCCCGAAGTTCTGGCAGCGGCGGGGCTGATCCCGCGCGCGCCTCGCAAAGCGTTCCAGCACTCTGCCCTCGCCCCCTCCGAAGTTGGGGCCCGAAGGGGGAGGGGCAGCGAGGAACGAGCGGGGAGGGGGCCTCCGCCCGCGCGAGGCAGCCTGCCTCGCCACGGAGCCTGCCGACGAGCCCGCATCGCCCCCTGAATTCCCCATTTTGCAGCGGCGCGGTGGGTACGGCAGCGTACGCCTGCCCGATTCGGGGGAATGGATTGTGCTCTGCCGGAGCGCCGGGGTTGAGGTGCGGGGTGGGGACGGAGGGCGGGCAGGCTGCCGCCCTCCCACCCGCACGCCTCCCGCTTGCCTGAGCAGGAAACCAGACCCACGCCGACGTGAGCGACACCACGCACTCCGGCACCGCGCTCGCCGCGCCCGACCCGCTCGCCGTACGCTCCAACAAGCTGGACCTGCTGGAGCGGCTGGCGGACGGGCTGGCGCACGAGATCAAGAACCCGCTGCACTCCATGGTCATCAACCTGGAGGTGCTCAAGCGGCGCATTGCCCGCCTGCAGGCGCAGGGGGGCGACGACGTGCTGCGCTACGCGGGCGTCCTGGGCGACGAGCTGGACCGCGTGACCCGCCGCATCGAGCTGCTGCTGCGCCTGGCCCGCCCGGACCGCGCCAGCGACGAGACCACGCTCAACGAGCTGGCCGAGGAGCTGATGGAGCTGGTGCAGGTGGAGGCGCGGCACCGCGACGCCCGCGTGGAGTATCAGCCCTCGCCCGTGATGACCCGCGTCCGCGTGGCCCGCCAGCCCGCCCGCCAGGTGATCCTGAACCTGGTGCTGGACGCGCTGGACGCCCTGCCCCCCGGCGGCACCCTGCGCGTCGGCGTGGAAACGCGTGACGGCCACGCCGTGCTGGCCGTCAGTGGCGGCGCCCCCGCGGACCCCGGCGCCGACCGCCTGGCCGTGGCCGCCGCCCTGGCCGAGGCTCTGGGCGGCCGCGTGGAGGCGGAGGGCACGGAACGCACGTTCACTCTCCCGGCCACCACGGCCGCCCCTACCTGATTGCGACGCAACGGGTTGCGGCGCGCGGGCCGGGGCCCTATCTTTCCCGGTCCGGCTCTTCATGCAGAAACGATCTCCCGAACCACGCGCAATGCCAGAAAAGATCCTGGTGGCCGACGACGAGCGCCACATCGCCGAGGGGCTGCAGATGCTCCTGGCCGACGAGGGGTTCGAGGTCGACACCGCCACCGAGGGCAACACCGCCTGGAAGCTCGTGCAGCAGGGGGGGTACGGCGTCGTGCTCGCGGACCTGCGCATGCCCGACGTGGACGGGCTGGAGCTGTTCTCGCGCATGCGCAAGGCCGGCATCGCGTCGGAGATGATCATCATCACCGGCGAGGGCTCCGTCGACACGGCCAAGGAGGCCATGCGGCAGGGCGCCTACGACTACCTGGAGAAGCCGCTCAAGATCGACCGCCTCAAGGAGCTGATCCCCAAGGCGCTGGAGAAGTACCAGGTCAAGCAGGCCAACCGCCTGCTGGAGGAGCGGCTGGCCAACCTGACGCGCTTCGGCGACCTGATCGGCCAGTCCGACGAGATGCGCGGCATCTACGGGACCATCGAGGCCATCGCCCCGTCCAGCGCCAGCGTGCTGATCGTGGGCGAGAGCGGCACCGGCAAGGAGCTGGTGGCGCGCGCGGTGCACGAGAAGAGCAACCGTGCGAAGGGCCCCTTCATTGCCCTCAACTGCGGCGCGTTCCCCCGGGAGATCCTGGAGAACGAGCTGTTCGGGCACGAGAAGGGCGCCTTCACGGGCGCCATCAACGAGAAGCCCGGCTGCTTCGAGCTGGCGGACGGCGGCACGCTGTTCCTGGACGAGGTGGCGGAGATGGAGCCCGACATCCAGGTCAAGTTCCTGCGCGCGCTGGAGCAGCGCTCCTTCCGCCGCCTGGGCGGCAAGAAGGAGATCAGCGTGGACATCCGCGTGCTGGCCGCCACCAACAAGAACATCCAGCGGGCGGTGGAGGACGGCAAGCTGCGCGAGGACCTGTATCACCGCCTGGCCGTCATCCCGCTCCACCTGCCGCCGCTGCGCGAGCGCCGCGGCGACGTGCGGCTGCTGGCGGAGCACTTCCTCCGCCGCTTCACCGAGGAGAACGGCAAGAAGATCAAGGGCTTCGCGGCGGAGGCGCTGGAGTTCATCAACAGCTACCGCTGGCCCGGCAACGTGCGCGAGCTCAAGAACGGGGTGGAGCGCGCCGTTATCTTTGCGCGCGCGGACGAGGTCACGCTGGCGGACCTGCGCGCGCACGACCTGATCGCCGTGGAGGACCGCGAGGTGCGGCTGCCGGTGGGCGCCACCTCGCTGGAGCAGGCGGAGAAGGTGCTGGTGCTCAAGACCTTCTCCTTTGCCGACGGCGACCACCAGAAGGCGGCCACGCTGCTGGGCATCCAGGAGGACGAGCTGCGCAACCGCCTGACCCAGTTCGTCGCCGGCGAGGCGGTCGGCGCCGGCTGACCTCATCGCCCCACTGATGCGCGGAGCCGCGCGCCGGACCCTTCCGGCGCGCGGCTTCTTCGTTCGGCGCCATCATCCCATGCAAACCGATTGTGTGGATGGGCACACAGGCGTACCTTGCGCCGCCTTCCGCACGTGCTCCGCTCCCCAAATAATCCGCCTCCGCACGGCCGGCCTGCGAATTTCCTCCGCCCCGGCCCCTCCATCTTCCGTCTGCGGAACCCGTTCCGCCCCTCACCCGGTGCCCCATGCCACGCGCCCTGCTCTCCGCCGCCGTCTTTGTCCTGGCCCTTGCCCCGCCGGCTACCGCGCAGACAGGCGCGGCCGCGGCCCAGGACACCACGGCCGCCGCATCCCGCCCGCGGTGGTTCACTCCGTGGCAGGTCTACCTGGCCTGCCAGGGGGCCGAGTCCATCCAGCCCGCGACGGGCATCGACACCGTGGAGGCACGCAAGGCGGAGGCGTTCTGCCGCCTTTCTCTTCCTCGGATCGGGACGCGCTTCGCGGGGATCGAGCGGACGGACTGGGCCACGAAGCTCGGCCCGGCCGACCGGCCGTCGGCCGCGACGATCGGCCGGCTCGTCACGCGGGGCGAGCAGGTGCTGCTGGACCGGGTAGAGGCGCTCGGAAAGATCAGCTTCGGCGGAGCGTCGGTCCAGTTCGACATCAACGACGCCACGCTGACGGACGAGGACCGCCGCGTCATCAAGTCGATGTCGGAGACCATCCAGGGGCTGGTGGCGGCGGACACGAACTACGTGTTCGAGGTAGTCGGCTTCGCGGACCGGGACGGCGCGAGCGACGCCAAGAACCTGGACCTGGCCCAGCGCCGCGCCCAGGCGGTGGTGACGGAGCTGCAGCGGAACGGGATCCTGCGTCGGAACATCGACATCGTGACGCGGCTGGTGTCCGTCCCCGACGCGGCGACGGACGCCCAGCGCAGCGAAGCCCGTTCGGTGGCGCTGAACCCGGTGCCGGGAGGCCAGCCGCTCTCCGCGCCCGCCGCGGCCGCGACCGCCCAGGGCGGCGGGCTCGACATGTCGACGCTGCTCATCGGCACGGCGGACTTCCTGGTCCGGGAGGCCCGCGAGCAGGTGCAGGCGTACGTGATGCAGCGCGGCGCGCTGCGCATCTGCGGCGACACGGGATGGGGCTCCCTGCTGCCGGCCACCTGCGCGCTCGTCGCCGCCACGCCCGCCGCGCAGGCCGGGATGGCGGCGCGGGGCGGTCCGGACAGCCTGCGCTACTTTCCGGGGCTCGAGGTGATCCGCGACGCGCTGCGCGAGGACCTGCGGGCGCTGCCCTACGAGATCGGACGGCTCGGGCTGCAGAAGCTGCTGCAGGGGAGCACGGGCCAGCGGGTGCGCGAGCGGGCCATGCTCGGCATCTACCTCCTGAACTACGTGGAGGAGATGGGCCAGGCGCGGAGTCCGCTCGTGGCGCTGGAGCGGGCGGTGCCGGTGCTGGCGGACTCGCTGGTCAACGCGCTGCGGCTGGACACGCTGCCGGTCGTGAAGCGCATCCGCCAGACGGTGGCGGTGGCGGGCCTGCTCCGTTCCGCCCGTGAGGACCTGGCCGCCTACTGGCACCCGGAGATCCTGGCCGACAGCGCGGCGCTCTACACGCTCAAGTCGCTCGCGTTGAACCTGGCGATCACCCCCGACTCGGCGAATCGGCTGGGCCTTCCCGGCGGCGTGACGGCCTACCTGGACCCGGCGCTGAACGCCATCCGGAGCGGCCAGGCGCTGATCTCGTCGCTGGAGGACGCCTGGCGGCAGCTGCGCACGCTGCGGCAGGACTCGTCGTTCGCGCAGGCGCGGCGCGACCTGCTGGGCGGCATTGCCGGCGACGCCGTCGACCTGGCGCTGCTGGCGTTTCCCGACAGCGCCCTGGGCTCGCAGGCGGACTCCCTGCGCGCGCTGGCCGGACCCGTCCGCGAACTGGTCACGGCGCTGACCACCAACAGCCCCGCGGACGCGCTGAACAGCCTGCTGCGGCTGTCGCGGGCGGTCCAGGCCGGGGGCCTGATCCTGGACGGGACGCAGCTCCGGGTGCTCGGCTTCACCACGGAGATCGCGCAGGCGCGCCAAGCCGGCGACGTGGAGGCGGCGTTCTCGCGGCTGGTCTCGGATGGGCCGGGCTACCAGGGAAAGCGCGGCGGCCAGGGTCCGTACTGGCGCGTGAACGCCTATGGCGGGCTGGCGGGCGGGGCCGAGTGGCTGGCGAGCGACGTGGACGGATCGGACCGCCTTGGGGCCAGCTTCGGCCTGACGCTTCCCATCGGCATCGAGGTGGGGGATCGTACCCGCCGCCACAGCTCGTATGCGGTGTTCGTCCAGCTGCTCGACCTCGGTGCCATCGCGTCGGCGCGGCTGTCCTCGGGTTCTTCCGTGGAGACGTTCCCGGAGTTCGGCTTCGGCTCGGTCGTCGCCCCCGGCCTGTTCTACGCCCGCGGACTCTCCGGCAAGCCGTTCTCCGTGCTGTGGGGCCTGTCGTATTTCCCGGAGGCGCGGGAGCTCGACGGCGGGACGGAAGTCGGAGCCCTGCGAGCCACCGCCTCGTTCGTGGTGGACATCCCCCTCTTCCCCTGAAGGCGGGGCGACTGACGCGGAGCCGCGGGGACGGGGAGGTGCATGCCCGCGTTCTCCGCGCCCTCCGCGGCTCCGCGCGGGGCATCATCTGTTCCTCACAACGCGGCGGATAGGGTGCGGGCCGGCACGCAAATGCCCAATGTACGCTGGTGTACAAGGTTCGCGTAATCCGTTGCGATTCCTGCGCTTTCGTTTGCCGCCAGGGGCTTATCTTCGGCGGGTATTCGGTGGCACGGGCATTGCCTTCCGGTCACGGCGAGGTCGGTGGTACCCGCGTCTCGCGCAGCAGAGGCGCCGCACCCGGAGGTTGCAGAGGATGGCGGCAGAACGCATACTCGTCATCGAGGACGAGGCCGGCGCGCGCGAGGCGCTCAAGAGCCTGCTGGACGAGGAGGGCTACACGGTCTGCACCGCCGAGAGCGGGGCGCACGGGCTGCAGCGGCTCGGCGACTTCAACCCCGACACGGTGGTCTGCGACTTCTACCTCCCGGACACGGACGGCCTGCAGATCCTGCGGCACATCCGCAGCCGCGCGGACGAGCCCATCACCGTGATCGTGATCACCGCCGGGTGCGGCGGCGAGGACGCGGAGACGGTGCTGCGCAGCGAGGCGGACCACTTCTTCCAGAAGCCGCTGGACCTGGCGCGCTTCCGGCACGCCCTCCAGCGCGGCGTCGGCGTGGCGGCCCGCGCGCCCACCCTGAACGGCGCCTGACCCGGCGCCGACACCCCTTTTCCCGGACGGGACGGAGCCCCACCCATGGCGGACCTGGACGAGACCCACACCTTCGTGATCGAGACGCGCGGCGGTGACGG
>DASTLD010000124.1:0-2389 GCA_035715345.1 Longimicrobium sp. | reverse complement strand
GGGGCTATCGCGGGTAGAAGAACCGCGTCCGCTCGATGTCGCTCTGGACCACGCGCTCCTCGCCTTCGACCTCGGCGGTGGACTGCTTCACGATCTCGAGGGAGTACGGTCGCAGCGTCGCCGGGTCCGTCACCAGCGTGGTGAGAGTCTCGACCGAGAGCTGGCCCTTCAGCGCCTCCATCTCCGCCTGGATCTCCGGGCCCAGGGCGCCCATGAGCTGCGCCACCGCCTGGAGCAGCGCCTCCTGGTCGGGGATGCTGTTCAGCTCCAGGCGTACGCAGCGCGCCTGCGTCTCCTCCTCCGTGCAGGGCACGCGCTCCATGGCCCCGAACTCGAGGGTCATGGGGATGGGAACGCCGAGTCCCGGCGCCTGTATCGTGTCGTCCAGCGCGTAGACGGTCCCCAGCTCCAGGTCGGCGTCCGCCCAGAACGCCACCATGGCACCCCACTCGTCGGCGGCCGCGGTGGCGAGCGCCTCCTCGGACATCATCCCCTGCATCATCTGCCGGATGCCGGGCACCTCTGCCTCGAACTCCGCCAGCATCGGCTCCAGCGCGCGCTCCACCTCCGCCCGCAGGGCCGCCGGGTCGTTGAGCCCCACGAACTCGCCGTCCGCGGTGACGATGGTGGCCGGGTCCGCGGCGGAGCTGCCCAGCGAGCGCAGCATCTCGCCCACCGGCCCCAGCGCATCCGGCAGCTCGTCCCAGCGCATGGAGTCCGTGCGGACCAGCAGCCCCCGCGGGTGCGGCGCCACGCTCGTCCAGGCCGTCGACGCCATGCGCACGGTCGTCGGACCGTTGGCGGATTCACGGGTGCGGAGCTTCTCCGCCTCCATACGCATGGTCATCCCCGGCTGCCAGCCGAAGCGCAGGCGCACGGTGTCGGCGGGTGCGGCGATGGTGTCCTGTGCTCGGACGGGCGCGGCGGCCAGCAGCAGCGCCGCGGCGAGTGCAAATCGTTTCATTTCAGGGAGATGCGAAGGAAAGGCCAGGGCTCGTGGCGGCCCCGATTACACCGCGCAGGGCAGACGGCGTGCGTCACGTGTCCGCGCGGACGACACCCGTGTTCGGCGAGGGTTCCAGCTCGAGCGCCTGCTGCGGGGCGGCGACAGCCCGCTCCACGTCCCCGGGCACCGCGTCGTTCAGGCGCAGCAGCTCGTTGCGCTCGTCCATGGAGGAGCTGCCGCTCAGGTATCCGAATGAGACGCTGATCAGACCGGCCACGATCCACGTTCGCGGGCTGGACAGGTCCGCATGGCCCAGCAGTCCGTAGGCGACGGTCGCCGGTAGGGCCGCGGCCGCGGCGACGACGTGACCGTACAGGTACGGGCGCCGGTCCTCCAGCGGCTGGAGGCGCCCGAAAAGGTAGTACACCCACGCCCCGATGCCGAACAGGGACGCGAACTCGGCCAGCGACGCATCGAACCCCGCGCCGACGAGCCACCTCAGCCCCTTGTAGCCCAGGTAGACGATGCCGCACCCGCCCACGAGCGCCGGCCACCCCGGGCGCCGGCCCCAGAAACCGGGCTCCACGGGCCTGGCGGGTGGCGGCATGCTGCGCAGCGTCTCCTGTACGCGCATGCACTCGGCGCACGCGCGCTCGTGCTCCGCGCGCTCGCGCTGGGCCTGCCGGGCGCCGTACGGCCCGTGCTGCCACAGCCGCTCCAGGCGCGCGGCGTGGGTCCGCGTCCAGTCGCACCCGGAGCGCGGCAGTGCGGCCTCGTACGCCGCCATCCGGACGCGCCAGCGCATCACCTCGCCCTCGTACTGCGGGACGGAGACGGCCCCGGACTCCCACGCCGTCACCTCCAGCGGCAGCACGCGCACGACGCCGGCGAACTGCTCCGGCGTCAGCCCGGCCTCCTCGCGGATGGCCCGGAGCTCGTCCGGCGCGATCGGCTCCTCGCGCCCGCGAAACCACTTCTTCACGGTGACCCCGCCGTGCAGGTTCCCGCGCGGCCGGTGCAACCCGGCCTCAGTGCTCGTACCGCCCTGCCTCCACCACGCCCCGGATGGCGTCCACGTCCGCGCCGTGGACGCCCAGCGCCAGCATCAGCTCGATGCGCGCCTGCTGGCCCGTCATGTGGTCCGCGAAGATCGCGCCCATCTCGCGCAGCTCGTGGCCGCCGCCGGGATAGGCGTAGGTGTCCAGCACCCGCCCCCGCAGCGAGCGCGAGGTCACCACGACGGGGCGGCCGGCGTCCGCCCAGCGCCGCACGCCGGGCAGCACCGCGGGGGGCACGTTGCCCCGCCCCAGCGCCTCCAGCACGATGCCGCGCGCGCCGGTGTCCAGGCTGGCCTCCACCAGCCGCGAATCGGCCCCCGCGACGATCTTGACCACGTCCACGGGCGTGGCCGGCGCGTCCGGCGCCAGCGCGGGCTTGCGGCGC
>DASTLD010000123.1:0-7581 GCA_035715345.1 Longimicrobium sp. | reverse complement strand
CACGGCGCGGGGGTGATCGGGGAGCCGCTGGACTTCGACCTATCGCGCATCACCCTGATGCTGTCGGGGCACACGCACGGCGGGCAGGTGAACCTGTTCGGCTGGGCGCCGGTGCTGCCGCGGGGCAGTGGGCGCTACGTGCGCGGCTGGTTCCGCGACCCCGGCGCCATCCCCCTCTACGTCTCGCGCGGCATCGGCACCTCGCAGTACCCCGTCCGCCTGGGCTCCCCGCCCGAGCTGGCGCTCTTCGACATCTACCTTTGAAGAGCCTCACGCAGAGACGCAGAGGACGCAGAGAACTTCATCTCCGCGTCCTCCGCGTCTCTGCGTGAGCCCGGCAGTTCAGCTTCCGGGCATGCGCGCCACCTGGCGGAAGTCCTCCTCCGTGGGCGGCCACCGCGGGGCAGGGGGCGGCGACGCGGTCAGGCGCAGATCGATCTCGCGGCCGCCGCGGCGCACCCGGTAGCGCCGCGACTCGCCGGGGCGGATGGGACCGGAATGGTACGGAGGCTCGCGCGTGTCCCTGCCGTCCGCCGCCAGCAGCACGTCGCCCGGGCGCAGGCCGGCGCGCTCGGCGGGGGAGCCGCGGTCGACCGTCGCGACCACCGGGTGGGTCTGCACGCGCACCCACGTCCGCACGCCGCCGCGGTTCACGGCCGGACGCTCCGCGAAGTACGGGCTGAAGCCCAGGTACCCGTGCGACGGGTCCGGCGCCGGGGGGCGGCGCATCACGACGCCCACGCCCCCGCTCTCCCACGTGGCGGTCTGGCCGTCGGGAGAAAGCTCGATGGCGCCGGCGCGCTCGTCCGCGGGCGCCTCGCGGGACGCCGCCACGCCGCACGCGGCCGCGGCGACCCCCAGGGCCAGGAGCGCGAGCGCCACCGCGCGGGGAAGGCGGTGGGCGGGAGGGCTGCTCGTCATGGTCACCATCCTCCGCTCGAGGTGGGAGCTGCGGTGGCCCCACGCCGGGGCCAGCGCGGACAGGGAGAGGGGCTGCTCGGCGGTGCGCAGCAGCACCTGCAGGTACAGGCGGCGGCTGGCCCCCCGCGCCAGGACGCGGGCGTCGCAGTCCGTCTCCACCGCCAGCCGCAGCCGGCGGTGCTGCAGCCAGAGCGCGGCGTTCCACGGCATCAGCGCCACCGCGGCCGCGGAAAGGGCCAGCAGCCACGTGTCGCCCGCGGCGACGTGCGCGCGCTCGTGGGCCACGATCAGCCGCCGCTCCTCCGGCGCCGCCTGCTCCATCACCCAGCGCGGCAGCACCACCCGCGGCCGCACGATACCCAGCACCAGGGGCCCCGCGCGCTCCGCGACCCACACCTGCACGCCGTCCACCTCCCCCGCGCGCAGGGGGATGCGGCGGAGGCGCGCGCAGCTCCACGCCAGCCCGCCCAGCATGGCCAGCGACGCCGCCAGCCACGCCAGCCCCATCGCCCGCGGCAGCCGCGTCGGCCCCGCTGCGACCGGCGCGGCGGGTACGGACCCCGGTGCTTCCACGGCGATGGGAGATGAGGCCGATGCGGCCGCGCCGGGATCGCCCGCGCCCCAGGCGGGGAGCCGCAGCGCCGGCAGGGCGCCGGGCGCGACGAGGGCCAGGGTGGGGAGCAGGAGCGTGCCGAGCATGGCCGCCATCCAGGCCCAGCGGCGCGGCAGGCGGAACCATCCCGCCACGGCGGCGCCCGCCAGCGCGGCGATGGTGAGCAGCGCGCCCGCGGTCAGGGCGCGGAGCAGCCATTCGAGGGTCACCGGTCCTCCTCGCGTTCCAGGCGGCGGTCCAGGAGCTCGCGCATCTGGCGCAGCTCCTCGGCGGGCAGGTCGCGCTCGCCCACGAGCTGGGCCAGCAGCATGGAGGCGGAGCCGTGGAACACCTTGTCCAGCACGCGTCCCAGCGCGCTGCCGCCCGCGCTCTCCTGCTCCATCACGGGATAGTAGCGGTAGGCGCGGCCCTCCTTCTCGTGGCGGACGTGCCCTTTCTCCTCCAGCGTCTGCAGCACCCAGAGCACGGTGGTGTAGGCCAGCGGCTCGCCGAGCTGCCGGCGTACCTCGCTCACCGTGCCCGATCCTCCGCGCCAGAGGATGCTCATCACGTCCAGCTCGCGGTGGGTCAGGCGGGATTCATCCGGCATCGAGTCGCTTCCTCTCTACGGGGTCTCCCGTACTTTAATCGCGCACGCGTCCCCTGTCAACGGGGTTCCCCGTAGATGGCCTCACGCGGAGACGCGGAGTACGCAGAGAACAGAACCAGTTCTCCGCGTTCTCCGCGTCTCTGCGTGAGTCGAATCGCGCTACGGCTTGAGCGTCATGCGGCTGACGGTGCGCGCCTGTGCCTGGCGGCGGTCCAGGGGGATGCGCCAGAGGCGGCCGGTGCGCCAGAGCTCGTTCTGGTCGCGGTAGTGGCGGCTGAAGGGGATGCCGGACTGCCCCGTGGGCACCACGAAGCCACCCGCGCCGTCCACGTCCGCCAGGTCCACCACGTGCCGCTGGCTGGGCCCGTACGCCGTCACGAACGGCGGCGTGCGCGCGCTGAAGCCGGCCACGTTCACCGTGTTGGGCGCGCCTGGGCTGGGGAACGGGCCGATGTTGAGGTTCATGGCCCGGTCCAGCACCGCCACGCTGCCCAGCGGGTGGTCGATGCGGGTCACGTGCAGCTCGCCCCAGGTCTTGCCGCTCGCGAGCTGCGACGCCGCGCGCATGGCGTCCGCCTCCAGCTCCGCCAGCGTCTCCACCCGGTCCGGCGTGCGCACGTTGTCCGCCCAGCGGCCGCCGCCCTGCAGCAGCACGCGGTCCAGCGTGGAGCGCGGGAAGTACACCGTGCCGCCGCCGAACTCGTCGCTGCCCACGAGCGTGCGGAGCTGCTCGAACCAGGTGTAGAACAGCGCCGCCCCGCGCGAGTCCACGCGCGCCTCGCCGTTCCAGCGGCGCAGCTCCGCCGCGGCGTCGGGCTGCCCGGCGCGGTCCGCGGCGGCGGCGGCGCGGTCGCGGTGCCGCAGCGCGAACAGGTCCACCACGTCCATCTGCTGCCGCGCCACGTCCGCCGCCGTCAGCCCGCGCCCGGCCTCCACCATCTGCCGGATGCGCTGGGCGCGGTACGGGTCCGCCCAGTTGCGGGTGATGTGGAACGGGTACGCGGGCCCCACCTGCCGGTTGTTGGCCGTCACCACGAAGCCGTCCGCGGGGGACAGCGCGTGCGGGTGCTCGTCGAAGTCCAGGAAGCGCACCCACTCGCCCTCGCCCGTCCAGCCGGGGACGGGCAGCACGCCGTCGCCGCCGCGGCGCACGGGCACGCGCCCCACCATCCAGTAGCCGATGCGCCCGTCGGCGTCCGCGAACACCACGTTCTGGTGCGGGTTGTCGAATCCCCGCAGCGCCGCGGCGAACTCCGCCGCGTTGCGGGCCTGGTTCATGGCCAGCAGCGCGCCCACCTCCGTGGACGGCTCCGCGGCGGTCCAGCGCATGGCCAGCACCCGGCTGCCCGCGCGGTCCTCCACGTCGGAGATGACCGGCCCGTTGCGGGTGGCGCGGACGGTGTGCACCACGGGCTGCTTCTTCCCCTTCACGCGGATGGTCTCGGGGCGCATCACCATCTCCGCCCATCCGTCGGGCGTGCGGTAGCGGCGCGCGTTCGCGGCGTCCACCTGCTCCACGAAGAAGTCCACGTCGTCCACCATCGCGTTCGTGTATCCCCATGCCACGCGGTCGCTGTGGCCGGCCACGACGACGGGCACGCCGGGCAGCGTCATCCCGGTGACGTTCATGGCCCCGCCGTGCAGCGCCGCCAGGTACCAGATGGCCGGCGTGCGCAGCGCCAGGTGCATGTCGTTCGCGAGGATCGGCTTGCCCGAGCGCGTGCGCTGCCCGCCGATGACCCAGGCGTTGGAGGCGCGGGAGATGGAGACGCCGTCCAGCAGCGCCAGCACCTGCGCGGGCACCTTCGGCATCGGCACCGGGCCGGAGACGGGTGGGGTGGGGGCGAGGCCGGGAACGGGCGCCGCGGGCGCGGCCGGCGGGGGCTGCGCGCCGCGGCCCTTCCACTCCGCGTCGGCGCCCAGGATGGTGGCGCCGCTGTCGGGGTAGGCGGGGAACAGGTCCCGGGCCAGCTCCGGGCCCACGCGGTCCACCGCCTGCTGCACCTGCAGCCCGATCTCCCAGTCCGCCAGGTCCCACGCCATGATCTTGGCGATGGACAGCGTGTTGCGGACGGTCCACGGCTCGGGCCGGCCGCGCAGCGTGACGAACTCCGGCGGCAGCGGCCCGGGGTGGTCGCGGATCCAGGCGTTGACGCCGTCCGCGTAGGCCTGCAGCAGCGCGCGCTGCTCCGGCGTCAGGCGCCGCTCGTTGTCCGCGGCGGCGCGGCCCATCCCCACGGTGCGCAGGAACTTGTCGCTGTCCACGAGCTGCTCGCCCAGCAGCTCCGCCAGGCGCCCGTCGGCCACGCGGCGGAACATCTCCATCTGGAACAGGCGGTCCTGCGCGTGCACGTATCCCATCGCCCGGAACAGGTCCGCCTCGCCGCGCGCCCACAGGTGCGGCACGCCCAGGCTGTCGCGCCACACCTCCACCGGCGCCTGCAGGCCGGCGATGGTGCCGCCGCGGTCCGGGTCCGGCACGGAGCGGCCCAGGTAGCAGCGCCCGCCGAAGCCCAGCACGAGCACCAGCGCCACGAGCCCCAGGAACGCGAGGCCGATCTTTCTCAGCATGGGTGGGGAGGACGCGGAGGGTAGGGGGGATGGAGATGCGCTGAATGTGCGCGGGAGCCCGTCTTCGCGGCAAGACAGGAAAAGCCTCACGCAGAGACGCAGAGGACGCGGAGATGAAGTTCTCTGCGTCCTCCGCGTCTCTGCGTGAGCCATCTTCTCTTGAGACGGTGTGACGCGATGGGTTATGTTGTGCGGTTCCGTCTGATCCCGATGCCCGTTCCGGACCGATCGATACATGCGCGCAGACCAGATCCGCTCCGTATTCCTCGACTACTTTGCCCGGCAGGGCCACGCCGTGCGGCCCTCGTCGTCGCTGGTGCCGGCGGACGACCCCACGCTGCTGTTCACCAACGCCGGCATGGTGCAGTTCAAGAAGGTCTTCCTGGGGATGGAGGACCCGGGCTTCACGCGCGCGGCCACCAGCCAGAAGTGCGTGCGCGCCGGCGGCAAGCACAACGACCTGGAGCAGGTCGGCATCACCGCCCGGCACCACACCTTCTTCGAGATGCTGGGCAACTTCAGCTTCGGCGACTACTTCAAGCGCGACGCCATCCGCTTTGCGTGGGAGCTGCTGACGGAGGAGTACGGCATCGACCGCGAGCGGCTGTGGATCACCGTGCACCACACGGACGACGAGGCGCGCGCGCTCTGGCTGGAGATCGCCGGCATCAAGCCGGAGCGCATCTTTGGCCTGGGCGACAAGGACAACTTCTGGCAGATGGCGGACACCGGCCCCTGCGGCCCGTGCTCCGAGATCCACTTCGACCTGCGGCCGGAGGGGCAGCGCGGCACGGAGGTCACCCGCGAGCAGTTCGAGGAGCTGGGCGAGGCGGGGCAGTTCCTGGAGATCTGGAACCTGGTGTTCATGCAGTTCGACCGCGACGCCGACGGCGAGCTGCACCCGCTGCCCGCGCCCTGCGTGGACACCGGTGCGGGCCTGGAGCGCGTGACCAGCGTGCTGCAGGGCGTGGACGCCAACTACAAGACGGACCTGTTCACCGACGTCATCGCCCGCGCGGTGGAGGTGGTGGGCGTGCCGTACGAGTACGACACGCCGCAGGGGGTCAGCTACCGCGTGCTGGCGGACCACGCCCGCGCCTGCGCCTTCCTGCTGGCCGACGGCGTCTTTCCCAGCAACGAGGGCCGCGGCTACGTGCTGCGCCGCATCCTGCGCCGCGCCGTGCGCCACGCGTACCTGCTGGGCCGCCGCGAGCCCACGCTGGTGGAGGTGGTGGAGGCCGTCATCGACCGCATGGGCGTGGCCTATCCCGAGCTGCTGGCGCGCCGCGAGTACGTCGTGAGCAACGTGCGGGCGGAGGAGGAGCGCTTCCTGGCCACCATCGAGGCCGGCATCCGGCTCTTCGACCAGCTGGCGCCGCAGGGCGGCGGCGGCACCATCGCCGGCGCCGACGTCTTCAAGCTGTACGACACCTTCGGCTTCCCGGTGGACCTGACGGAGCTGATGGCGCAGGAGCGCGGCTACGGCGTGGACCTGGCCGGCTTCGAGGCGGAGCTGGAGGCGCAGCGCAGCCGCAGCCGCGCGGACCGCGCCGCGGCGGGCATCGCCATGGAGGCGGACGCCTTCGCGCTGGGGTGGGAGGAGGTGCAGGGGAGCGAGCAGGACTTCGCCGCGTACCGCGCCACCGCGGCGGAGACGGACGTGCTGGCGTACCGCCGCATGGAGGACGGCCGCCTGGCGCTGCAGCTCCGCGAGAACCCGTTCTACGCCGAGAGCGGCGGCCAGGTCAGCGACCGCGGCCACGTGCGCGGCGACGGCTGGACCCTGGCGGTGGACGAGGTGCGCAAGGTGGCCGGCCGCGTGGCCGTCGTGGGGAAGGTGGAGGGCGATTTCGTGCCCGGGCGCGTGCGGGCGGAGGTGGAGGAGCGCGACCGCCGCGACACCGAGCGCAACCACACCGCCACGCACCTGCTGCACGCTGCCCTGCGCCGCGTGCTGGGCGAGCACGTGCACCAGCAGGGCTCGCTGGTGGCGCCGGACCGCCTGCGCTTCGACTTCACCCACAGCGGGCCCATGACGCCCGCGCAGGTCGCCGAGGTGGAGTCGCTGGTCAACGAGGCCATCTGGGCGAACGAAGACGTCTGCGCCACGCAGATGCCGTATCCCGAGGCCATCCAGCGCGGGGCGATGGCCCTGTTCAGCGAGAAGTACGGCGACGTGGTGCGGGTCATCGAGATCCCCGGCGTCAGCATGGAGCTGTGCGGCGGCACGCACGTGCGCACCACGGGGCAGATCGGCCTGTGCCGCATCGTCTCCGAGAGCGGCGTGGCGGCGGGCGTGCGGCGCATCGAGGCGGTGACCGGGCGCGAGGCGTTCGCCCGCATCCGCCGCGACGAGCGCACGCTGCACGAGGCGGCGGGGCTGCTCAAGACGCGCGAGGAGAACCTGCTGCCGCGCCTGCAGCAGGTGCTGGAGCAGACGCGCGACCTGCAGAAGCAGCTCGAGCGCGCCCGCGCCAGCGGCGGCGCGGACGTGGTCTCGTCGCTGCTGGACGGCGCCGCGTCCGTGGACGGCGCCAGGGTCATCGCTTCCGCGGTGGAGGTGGCGGACGCGGACGAGCTGCGCGCGCTGGGCGACCGCCTGCGCGAGCGGCTGGGCAGCGGCATCGCGGTGCTCTCCGCCGCGCTGGGCGACCGCACCACCATCTTCGCCGTCGCCACGGACGACATGGTGAGCCGCGGGGTGCGCGCGGACGTGGTGGTGCGCGAGGTGGCGGCGCTGGCGGGCGGCAGGGGCGGCGGCAAGCCGCACATGGCGCAGGCCGGCGTGTCGCAGCCGGAGCGCGTGCCGGAGGCGCTGGGCCGCGTGGCGGAGATCGTCCGCCCGCTGCTGGCCGGCTCCGCGGCGTGACGGCCGCCGAACGCTGGC
>DASTLD010000122.1:0-7960 GCA_035715345.1 Longimicrobium sp. | reverse complement strand
CCGGGGGGGTGGGGGGCACGGGGGCGGGGGCCCGCGCAGGACCGTGGTTCCGGGGGGGAATCGTTCGCTCTCCGGCAGCTTTTCCGCAGTCGCCGTGGACGGTTATATTGTGAGCACCGAACTGGACCTGGTGGAGCTGGCCAAGCAGGGCCCCGTGCACTTCATGGGCATCGGCGGGGCGGGGATGGCCCCGCTCGCGGAGATGCTGCTGCTGGCCGGCGCCCGGGTCACCGGCTGCGACTCCAGCCCCGGCCCCGCCACGCAGCTCCTGGAGCAGCGCGGCGCCCGCGTGTACCAGGGCCATGAACCCTCCCACGCTGAGGAGTGCGTGGCGCTGGTGATGACGGCCGCCGTCCCCGCGGACCACCCGGAGCTGGCCGCCGCCCGCGCCCGCGGCATCCCGGTGCTCAAGCGGGCGGAGGCGCTGGGCGGCATCGTCAACCACGGCACCGTGGTCGGCATCGCGGGCACGCACGGCAAGACCACCACCACCACCCTGACCACCGCGGTGCTGGCCGCCGCGGGGCTCAACCCCACCGGCTTCGTGGGCGCCCGCGTCCCCGCCTGGGGCGGCAACCTGCGCCGCGGCGGCGACAGCGTGTACGTGGTGGAGGCCGACGAGTACGACCGCTCCTTCCACCGGCTGCGCCCCACCGTGGCCGTGGTGACCACCCTGGAAGCCGACCACCTGGACATCTACGGCTCGCTGGACGCGGTCGAGGAGGCCTTCCGCGTCTTCGTCGACTCCGTCCCGGACGACGGGCTCATCGCCGGGTGCGCGGACGACCACGGCGCCTCCCGCCTGGTGGCCGCGCTGCGCGGCGGGCCGGAGCGGGTGATGACCTACGGGCTGAACGCCGGCTCCATGCTCCGTGCGGAGGACGTGCGCCTGGAGGCCAGCGGCGCCGCCTTCACCGTCCGCGAGCACGGGCGCGTCCTCGGGCGCGCGACGCTGCGGGCGCCGGGCGTGCACAACGTGCGCAACGCGCTGGCGGCCGTGGCGGTCGGGCGGCGGCTGGGCGCGGAGTGGGACGCCATCGCGGAGGGCATCGCCGCGTACGGCGGGATCGCGCGGCGCTTCGAGCACGTCGGCGAGGCGGAGGGCGTGCTGGTGGTGGACGACTACGCCCATCACCCCACCGAGGTCTCCATGACGCTGAACGCGGCGCGGTCCGGGCACCCGGGGCGCCGCATCGTTGCCGTCTTCCAGCCGCACCTGTACTCGCGCACCCGCGACTTCGCGCGCGAGTTCGGGCAGGCGCTGGCGCTGGCGGACGTGGTGTTCCTGACCGACGTCTACGCCGCGCGCGAGCAGCCCATCGCCGGCGTCACCGGGCAGATGCTGGTGGAGACCGCCCGCGCCGCCGGCGCCGACGTGCGCTACGTGCCCGACCGCGCGGAGGTGGTGGACGCCGTCGCCGACGAGCTGCGGCCGGGAGACCTGTGCCTGACCATGGGCGCGGGCAACCTGGACATCGCCGCGCGCGAGCTGGTGGAGCTGCTCTCCGGCGCCCGGCAGGAGGCCTGATGAGCGCGCGCCGCGCCCTCCGCCTCTCCGCCCTGCTCCTCGCCGCGGGCGGGCTGGCGACCAGCCCGCTGTGGGCGCCGCCCGCGCTGCGGCGCATGGCCTGGTTCGGCGCGGACCGCATCGAGGTGACGGGCACGCGGCTGCTGGCGCCGCACGAGGTGGTGGCCGCCAGCGGCATCCGCATCGGCGACAACGTGTGGACGGACCCCGCCGCCTGGGAGCGCGCGCTGCGCCGCCTGCCCGTGGTCGCGTCCGCCGAGGTGGAGCGCCGGCTGCCGAACACGCTGCGCATCCGCATCGTCGAGAAGCAGGCCGCCGCGCTCGTGGCCGGCTCCACGCTGCGCCCCGCCACCGCGCACGGCGAGATCCTGCCCGTGGACCCGTCGCGCGTGCCGGTGGACCTGCCGCTGGCCGGCTCCGCGCCGGACACCGCCAGGCGCGTCCGCGGCGCGGCCACGCTGGCGCTGCTGGCGCAGGCCGGGCGGCTGGCGGAGCTGGACCCCGCGCTGCTGGGGCGCGTCTCCGAGCTGCGCGCCGAGCGCGGCGGGGCCACGCGCCTGCTGCTGTCGTCGCCGCGCGCGGAGGTGCTGCTGCCGGCGCATCCCACCGCGCCGCGGCTGCTGCAGCTCCGCGCCGCGCTGGACGACGTGGAGCGCCGCATCCACCCCAACGCCGCCGGGCGCGCCCTGCTGGACGCCCGTTTTGCTGACCAGATCGTGGTGCGGCTGCCCGCCGCGCCCCTCCCCACGCCGCCGGAAACGTGAGCCGCACCGTCAACGCCAACCTGCGCCCGTCCATCGTCGCCGGGCTGGACATCGGGTCGAGCAAGACCGCCGTGGTCATCGCGGAGGTCACGCCCGACGCCGCCCAGCGCGCGCAGGTCAAGGTCCTGGGCGTGGGCCAGAGCCGCACCACCGGCATCCGCCGCGACATCGTGACCGACATCGAGGCCACCACCGACTCCGTCCGCAAGGCGGTCAAGGAGGCGGAGCTGATGGCCGGCGTCACCGTGCAGCGGCTGTACACCGGCGTGGCGGGCGAGCACATCCACGCCTGGCCCTCCACCGGCGTCGTCGCGGTCGGCAAGAGCGAGATCGCGCAGGGCGACGTGGACCGCGTGCACGAGGTGGCGCGCGCCGTCCACATCCCCGCGGACCGCGAGCTGATCCACGCCATCCCGCAGGAGTACATCGTCGACGCGCAGGACGGCATCCGCGACCCCATCGGCATGGCGGGCACGCGGCTGGAGGCGGAGGTCTTCATCGTGACCGGCGCCGCCACCGCGGGGCAGAACATCCGCAAGGCCGTCACCCGCGCGGGGTACCAGGTGGCGGAGCTGGTGCTGGAGCCGCTGGCCTCGTCGCTGGCGGTGATGACGCAGGACGAGAAGGAGATCGGCGTCGCCCTCGTCGAGCTGGGCGGCGGCACGACGGACGTCTGCATCTTCCACGAGCACAAGATCCGGCACCTGGCGACCCTGCCCTGGGGCGGGAGCACGGTGACCAACGACATCGCCAAGGGGCTGTCGCTGCCGTACCAGGAGGCCAGCCGCGCCAAGGACCGCTTCGGCGTGGCCATGGCGGGCATGGTGCGGCCGGAGGAGACCTTCGAGATCCCCGGCGCCGCCGCGGGGCAGACGCGCCACGTCGCGCGCGAGCTGCTGGCGCACATCATCGAGCAGCGCCTGGACGAGATCCTGGGGCTGGTCGCCAGCGAGCTGGAGCGCAGCGGGCTGGCGCACCAGCTGGGCGGCGGCATCGTGCTGGCCGGCGGCGGCGCGTCGCTGGCGGGGGTGGTGGAGCTGGCGGAGCGCAGCTTTGCGGCGCCGGTGCGCGTGGGGGTGCCCGGAGAGGGGCTGGGCGGGCTTGCGGATTCCGTCCGGCGGCCCAAGTTTGCCACGGCTGCCGGACTGGCCATCTACGGCTCACGCAGACTCATCTCCGACTCCCCGGACGCGGGCGCGGCGGGCGCCTCCGCCGCCGGTGCTATCAAGTGGATTCGCGACTGGTTCTCGGATTTCTTCTAGGAGACGATCCGGCCGGTCGCTGCTGACCTTTTTCGGAAACGCCCATCCCTCCCGCGCGGACGGAGGAGCCTAGCGCATGGTCTTCGAGTACGACGAGACGATGACCCAGAACGCCCGCATGAAGGTGGTGGGCGTCGGCGGCGGCGGCGGCAACGCCGTCAACCGGATGATCGAGGAGGACCTGGAGGGCGTGGAGTTCATCTCGGTGAACACCGACGCGCAGGTGCTCAAGCACTCCAAGGCCGACGTCCGCATCCAGATCGGGCAGAAGCTGACGCGCGGGCTGGGCGCCGGCGCCCGGCCGGAGATCGGCCGCCAGGCGCTGGAGGAGAACCGCGACGAGATGCGCCGCGCGCTGGAGGGCGCGGACCTGGTCTTCATCACCGCGGGCATGGGCGGCGGCACCGGCACCGGCGCCGCGCCGCTGATCGCGGAGATGGCGCGCGAGATGGGGGCGCTGACCATCGCCATCGTCACCAAGCCCTTCATGTTCGAGGGCAAGCCGCGCCTGCGCCACGCGGAGCAGGGGCTGGCGGAGCTGAAGCGCGCCGCGGACACCATGATCGTGGTGCCCAACGAGCGCCTCCTCGCCGTCGTGGGCAAGGGCACCAGCTTCAAGGACGCGCTCAAGAAGGCCGACGAAGTGCTGCTGCACGCCACGCAGGGCATTGCGGACCTGATCCGCGTGACCGGCGAGGTCAACGTGGACTTCGCGGACGTGCGCACGGTGATGAGCAACCGCGGCAGCGCGCTGATGGGCACCGGCTTCGGCCGCGGCGACAACCGCGCGCTGGAGGCGGCGCAGGAGGCCATCAGCTCGCCGCTGCTGGACAACATCTCCATCAGCGGCGCGGCGGGCGTGCTCATCAACATCACGGGCGGGATGGACCTGGCCATCGACGAGGTGACCACCATCTCGCAGATCATCCAGGAGGCGGCGGGCGACGAGGCGGAGATCATCTTCGGCGCCGTGCACGACGCGAGCATGAAGGAGGAGGTGCGCGTCACGGTCATCGCCACCGGCTTCGACAAGGACGCCGTGGTGCGCGACCGGCACGACAACGTGATCCGCGCCGACTTCCGCACCGCGACCCGTCCCCTGGGGGCGGACCCCGGCGCCACGCGCGTCACCTATCCCCCGGCGCGCCCGCCGGTGGAGGTGCTGCGCCCGGAGCCGCGCGCCGTGGCGCCCCCGCCGCCGCCCCCCGCGGCGGCGCCCCCGGCGGAGCCCGGGGTCGTCCGCTTTCCCCGGCCGGAGCCGCGGGTGCCGAACGACCTCGAGATCCCCACCTTCATCCGCCGGCAGATGGACTGAGCCGGCACCGGCGGCCCACCCTCTCGACGGGGCGGGCCGCCGCGACGTAGGGAAAGCAACGGAAGTACGAGGTACGAAGTACGAAGTACGCGGGGCAGGCGCCGCGTGCTTCACCCACCGCATCGAACCCCGAAGCCAGGAGGCCCGATGGCCCGAGCCTACCGTGTGATGGTCCTTGGATTCGCCGGCCTGCTGGCCGCGGGCGTGGCCGTGAACCGCGTGCAGATCAAGCGCGAGGCAGCCAAGCCCGTGGTCCCGCCGCCCGTGCTGGCCGCCAACCGCGCGAAGGCGGTGGAGGTGGCGTACACGGACACGCTCCGCCGCGGCGAGACGCTGAGCCAGCTCATGCAGCGCACGCGGCTGGACGCGGACGCGCGGGCCGCCATGCTCGCGGAGCTGGCGCGCGTGCAGGATCCGCGCAGCGTGCGGCCGGGACTCGTCGTCGAGTACCGCAAGGCCACGCGCGACGGGCGCATCCGGGGGATGTTCACGCGGCTGGACGCGGACCGGAACCTCTCCTTCCGCCGCATCGGCGCCGCCTGGGCCGCGAACGTGGAAGAGGTGCCCGTGCGGGTGGACACGGCCGTGCTGGCGGGCACCGTGCGCCTCTCGCTGTACCAGGCCCTGCTGGACGGCGAGGGCAACGTGCCCGCCGCGGAGCGCGGCCGCGTGGCGGACCTGCTGGCGGACCGCATCTTTGCCTGGAAGATCGACTTCTCGCGCGACCTGCAGCGCGGCGACAGCTACCGCATCCTGTACGAGCGCGCGGTGCGGCCGGACGGCACCGCGCGCAGCAGCCGCATCCTGGCCGTGGAGTTCAGCATCCGCGGCGCGCGGCATGACGCCTACCTGTTCACCGTGGGCGGCACCGACGACTACTACGACGGCGACGGCGAGTCGCTGCGCCGCGCCTTTTTGCGCGCGCCGCTGGAGTTCCGCCGCATCAGCTCCGCCTACTCCACCGGGCGATTCCACCCGATCCTGCGCCGCGTGCGCGCCCACCACGGCATCGACTACGCCGCCGGCATGGGCACGCCCATCCGCGCGGTGGGCGATGGCGTGGTCGCGCGCGCCGGGTGGGGAGGGGGATACGGCAACGTGGTGGAGATCCGCCACCAGCGCGGCTACTCCAGCCGCTACGCGCACATGCGCGGCTTCGCCAGCGGCATCCGTCCCGGCGCGCGCGTCAAGCAGGGCCAGCTCATCGGCTACGTCGGCTCCACGGGCCTGTCCACCGGCCCGCACCTCCACTACGAGTTCCACCAGGGCGGGCGGCCGATCAACCCGACGTCCGTGCGCTACCTGACCGGTGAGCCCGTCCCCGGCGGCTCCCGCTCCCGCTTCCGCGCCCTCCGCGACCAGCGCGTCGCCGTCATGGAGCGCGCCACCGGCGGCCCCCTGCTCGCGATGGCGAAGCGACCCGTCGCAAAGCGCTGAGTGCGGGCATTCCCCTATCCAACCATCGACCTGCGCCGCAGGCGCGGTGTCTGGCAGGAAACAGGGTAGGGCGGACCGGAAGCCGGTGTCCGGCGGCGGCCTCGCGGTCGCCGCTGTTTTTTAATCGCGGCAATTCGATCGCTGTTGATGGCTACTGTACCCTAGTGTTTGTGAGACACCGTTTGGCCCCTCGTCGCGACTATCACGCCCGCGCTACTGAGGGCACATGAAGCATGGTCGCGGGTGAGACAACGGGTTGCTACGATGTTTGCCACTTATTGTAGGCCCGTACCGCTAGATTGAACTGCTTGCTCGTAAGGCCGACGAAACACTATGGCATCGCTTGAGGGGGAGCCTAATGCTCAGATTTCGTAGCCTATCAGACGTTCGTTGGTACCTGTACCGGTCTGCGACGAAGCTCGACATGCTCTACAATCAGTTCGCCCAAACATCTCGTCGGCTCACCGGAAATGTGTCGATCGAAGTGCCTGGTCTGAAAGCCTCGTTCGGCACTCCGAACGATGAAAGCCCGAGTGTTGAGGAGCAGTGGGCTTTGGTCGAGCGTGAACTCCGGAAACGCAATCTCGTCGGCACGATTCAGGAGCCAAAGGAGTACTTCGCTGGCAAGATACCTATGCGTTGGGGCCTGTTTGACGATCAAGGCAATCGGCCGCAAGGCGATGCGCCGTTAGTGTTCTTTGGTGGTATCGATAGAGCTGAGGAGATCATCGTTGGCTTAGGGGGATCGTCTGTACATGTTGTGGGACATGAAGGCGCGACAAGCACCTATTCACGTTCGACGAGTCCGGCGATCGTTAGTTGGATTCTCGCTGGTCTAGCCGATGCGGAACCACAATGCTTATGGGGTGATCCCGAAGGAGAGAGACAACAAGTTCTCCAAGGAGTCGCCATCGCTCTGCACTATCTACGTCCGCCGACACTGACGCTACAATTCCTAGCCAAGACTCTCTTGGCCGGAAAGATTTGGGGACACGAGCACATGACAGGCCTCTCGACAGCTCGCGGCTTGCTCGGCACACCGCTCTACGTATGTATGGTAGACCCTCCGGGCGACGAGAGTCGGTGGGGGCTTGATGACCAGTGGTAGCTTGCCTCTACGCAAGGCGCATGGTGACTGAGGATACGAACCCCCGAGGTCCCTTCACCCTCTACCCCGCCATCGACCTGCGCCGCGGGCGGTGCGTGCGGCTGGAGAAGGGCAGGGCGGACCGGGAGACGGTGTACGGCGGCGACCCGATGGAGGTCGCCGCCGGTTTTGCTGCGTCCGGCGCGGCGTGGATCCACGTCGTGGACCTGGACGCGGCGTTCGGCGACGGCTCCAACCGTGCGCTGATCCGCGAGCTGGCCGCCGCCGTCCCCGCGCGCGTCCAGACGGGCGGCGGGCTGCGCAGCGAGGCGGACCTGGCGGAGGTGCTGGAATCCGGCGTGGCGCGTGTGGTCATCGGTACCGCGGCCATCGAGAACCCGGAGCTGGTGCGCCGCGCGGTGGAGCGCTGGGGCGCGGAGCGCATCGCGGTGGGGCTGGACGCGCGCGGGCGGAAGCCGGCGGCGCGCGGGTGGACGGAGGAGAGCGGCGTGGACCTGTTCGACCTGGCGCGCTCGCTGGTGGATGCCGGCGTGCGCACCCTCATCC
>DASTLD010000121.1:0-7787 GCA_035715345.1 Longimicrobium sp. | reverse complement strand
GGGTGGGGTACGGCACCGTGCCGCGCGAGAACGCGTCGGAGCTGGAGCTGCTGCGTGCAAAGGCGGTGCGCGCGCGCTTCGAGGCCTCGCGCTCCATCGGGCGCGCGACGGGTCTCACGTTCGGCCTGGGCCTGGAGCGCGAGGAAATGCCGTCGTCCGCGTCCCGTTCTCGCGTGGAGTTCAGCGTCGGTCTGCGCCGCGACTTCTGAACTGCAACAGCATCACGCAGAGGAAAACGGAGAGGTTGAAAAGAGAGGACGCAGAGGCTGAAACAACCCCTCTGCGTCCTCTCTTTTGAACCTCTGCGCCCTCTGCGTGATGTTCTTTTCGGTTTTATGATTCCGGCGCGGCGCGGATGCGGGTCACCGTGCAGCCGAGCGCGTTCACGGGCCGCAGCGGGTCCACGGCAGTGATCGTGGCCTCGCAGGTCAGGCTGCCGATGCCCTCCTTGCGGTAGAGCCGGTGCGTGACCGTGAACTTCGTGCCCGACGCGCGCTCCGCCGCCAGCTCGTAGGCGGAGCCGTTCCACGCGGCCGTGTCCGGGCCCGCGTAGCCGCTGACGGCCCAGGTGGCCACGAACCCGCCCGTGCCCGGCTCCGTGATGGTCAGCGTGCCGAGCGAGGCGCTGTCCTTGACCGTGCCCGTATCGGCCGGCGCGAGCTGCTTGCGCCAGTCCAGGCGGTACTCGTAGGTGCCCGTGGCCGGCGTCACGCCGTCCTCCGGCCACCCCTCCACGGTCGTCGGAATGCTCTCGCAGGCGCCGACGGCGGCGGCCAGCATCAGCGGCAGGATCGAACGGATCGTCATCACCCTCGTGTCGGTGCAGCGGTTTCTGCGCCAAATCTACCGCATCGCCCATAACGAACCAACCCTTCCTGTCGCGACGAGCAGGGATCGGCCCAAGGCCGCCCGGCCGGTGCATTTCCATGGTAGAGACGCCCCGCCGGGGCGTCTCTACGTCCGAACGGGCCAGCGTCTGCATCTCGCACCAACGCCGGGGTGCAGTCCGCGCAGGCGGACTTCGTGCCGTTGGAGGCGCGGTTTCAACCGCCGGCAGGGGGGCCGCGCCGCGCACAAAACCCCACCAACGACCAACCCTCCCCGGAAGTTGGGGAGGGTCGGCGAGGAACGAGCCGGGGAGGGGGCCTCCACGCACGGGAGGCACCATCCCCAACAGTCAGATCAATCCCGGATCAGAATCCCGTGACCGCGCGGTAGGCGTTGATCAGGCCGTATCCCTCCTCCGAGTGCCGCGACGGATAGTACTGCGCCGTCTGCTGCAGGCGGGCGCGCACCTGGTCGCGCGTCATCCAGGTGTTGCGGCTCCACACCAGCGCCGCCACGGAGCCGGCGATGGCCGTCGCGTTGGAGCTGCCGCCCATCCCCACCACGTCGCCGGTGTAGCGGCCCGTGCTGGGCACGTCCAGGTACGCCGTCAGCTCCACGTCGCCGCCGTGGTGGATGCCGCAGGGCACCCCGCCGGACGGGTAGGTGACGCCCGTGACCGCCACCACCTCCGGCATGTCCGCGGGAAAGACGACGTTGCTGTCCAGGATGCCGTCCCAGCAGCCGGACGTGCCCGCCGCGCCCATGAAGAGCACCGGGTAGTTGTAGTGCCAGTACTCGATCTCGTCGCTCACCTGCCACAGCCAGTTGAGCGACTCCCACGCCATCACCACCACCCTGGCGCCGGCCTGGGCCGCGGTGCGCACGCTGTACTTGGCGTCGCTGCTGTTGACGGTGGCCACGCCGCTGGCCTGCCGCACGCTCACGAAGTTGGCCTTGTACGCGATGCCGCCCACGTTGCCGCCGTCCCACGGCGCGGCGATGATGCCGGCCATGCGCGTGCCGTGGCCGCAGTCGTCGTACACGCTGGGCTGCGACGACACCTTGAGGAAGCGGATGGTCCGCCCGCTGCTGGCGCCGCCGGCAAAGGTGCTGGTGAACTGGCCCTGGCCGCTGGAAAGGCCCGTGTCCGTCAGGCCGATGGTGATGCCCGCGCCCGTGCTGTACGCCCACGCCTGGGGGATGCCCATCGCGGTCAGCTTCTGCGAGTAGACGTCGCCGGTGGAGGTGTACTGGCGGTCGCCGGTCCAGGTGGAGCCCCAGCCGCACCCGCCGATGCCGGCGAACTGCGGCAGCCCGTCCTGCACGGACACCGGCTCCAGGTAGTCCACGAACGGCAGCCTGCGGACGGCGGAGAGCGCCGCCTGGCTGGTGATGGACACCTCCAGGTTGGGCAGCAGGTCGTCCGCGCGCAGCAGCGTCACGCCGCGCTGCGCCACCACGGCCGCGCGGCCCTGCGCCCACTCGCTGCGCCCCACCAGCACCTTGCCCTGCCACACGCCGCGCGGCGCGCCGGGCGACTTGAGGCTCACCGCCGCCTTGCCGCCCGCGGCCTGCACCAGGCTCCACAGCTCGGCGTCGCTCTTCTCGATCAGCGTGCCCGCGCGCTGCTGCTGCCGCGTCGGGATCTGCGCGGCCGCGCTGGCGAGCTGGGGATCCAGGTCGGGCTGCACGGGGCTGGCGGGCGAGCCGTCCGAGCAGGCGGCCAGCACGGCCAGCGCGGCAAGGGACAGCAGGGTGGACGGGCGGTTCCGCATCGGCATCCTCGGGGACGTGACGTGTGGATGCGCGGCGCGCGGAGGTGCGCGCCGCGGTGGGGCAACTGGCTCTTTCCGGCGGGAGAAGGGATGGAGAGTAACAGGATCGCCGCGAAGGCGCAAGCGGCGCGGAGATATCACCCAACCGTTTGGGGCACAACGACTTGGGCGATGCGTGCCGCGCGCGTTGCCCCGCCGCCCGCGCGTCCGTAGCTTCCCCGCGCGCCCCGCTCCCGCCCTCCAGCCCATGGTGACGATGGACGTCATCGCGGTCCCGTTCACGTACAACTACCTGGTGCAGCCCGAGTTCACCTTCATGGAGGTGCGCGGCGTGCTGCGCACGGGGCCGGAGGGGCTGGTGATCGAGTTCCGCGACCACCCCGTGGTGGCCGGCGTGAACCCGCCCCACGACCGCGGCGTGCGCTCGGTGGCGGTGCCGTGGGACCAGGTGCAGTCGCTGGCGCTGCGCGACCGCTTCCTGCGGCGGCCGCTGCTGGTGCTGCGCGTGGCGTCGATGTTCGCGGTCGCGGCGCTGCCGGGCGTAGACGGGACGGAGGTGGCGATGGTGATCGCGCGCGCGGACCGCATGCTGGCGCGCCACGCCGCCGCGGAGGTGGAGGCCGCCATGGCCGAGCACCGCCTGCGCACCCTCGGGGCGGGGGACGAGGCATCGCGCCTGCCGCCGCGGTGAGGCGCAGGACGCACACGCGGATCGCTGCGGGTCCCCGGAGTGCCTCCCGTGGGCGGAGGCCCCCTCCCCGGCTCGTTCCTCGCCGACCCTCCCCCAACTTCGGGGGAGGGTTGATTCGTGGTGGGGTTCCGCGCCTGGCGCGACCACGGGGCCGGACGAGACACGGCGGGTCGCCTGGTGAGCAGATCTTCGCCCTCTCCCACGCAGTTTGTGGGAGAGGGACAGCGTGCGCGGCAGGACGCGACGACCGTCGCGCGCCTGCCGCGCACGCAGGGTGAGCGCCCCTGCGACGACAGTCACGCGCCTGCCGTGCACGCAGGGTGAGGGCTCAGTGCATCTCGATGACCTCGCGGACCTCGCCGGCGGTGCCGTCGCCGGCAATGCGCAGGAAGCGCTCGGCCAGCTCCACCGCCGCCCGGTGCGAGGGCACCTCCACCAGCACGAAGCCGGCAACCAGCTCCTTGGCCTCCGCGAACGGGCCGTCGGTCACCGCGATCTTGCCGCCGTTCAGCCGCAGGCGCGCCCCGCCGCGGGCACTGGGGTGCAGCCCCTCCGTCGCGATCAGCACGCCCTGGTCGCGCAGCTCGCCGATGAACCGCCCCATCTCCGGCAGCGCGATGCACGCCGGCGCATCCGCCTCCGTGTCCGCATCCGCCTTGAACATGATCATGTAGCGCATCTCGTCGCGTCTCCCTCGGGGCTCGTTTTCAGGGCTGTCCAGTCCGCCCACAGTGTGCGCCGCGGAGCGCTCGTCCGCAACGGGGGCCCTGGCGGGGCGATGGGGGGCGGGCGAGTTTGTCGGCTCTCCCCATCCCCCGATCCCCTCCCGATCCCGAAGCCGCATGCTCGACCTTCTCCACATCGAAGGCTTTCTCGACCCTGCCGCGCGCGCGGAGATCCTCGCGGAGCTGGAGCGCGCGAGCGGCGCGCCGGCGGCGGTGCTGAGCCCGCAGCCCGGCGGCGTGGTGATGCCGGCGGTGCGCAGGACGACGCGCGTCGCGGTGGCGCCGGAGGTCCGCGCCATGGTCCGGCAGCGGCTGATGGAGCGCAGGCCGGAGCTGGAGGCGCACTTCGGCGTGGCGCTCGGCGAGTGCGAGGACCCGCAGTTCCTGCGCTACGAGACCGGCGACTTCTTCGTGCCGCACCAGGACGGCAACACGCCGCTGATCCACGACGACTCGCGCTTCCGCCGCATCTCCGCGGTCGTCTTCCTCAGCCGGCGCGCGGAAGAGCCGGCGCCGGGCACGTACGGCGGCGGGTCGCTCGTCTTCCACGGCGGGCGGGACGAACCGGACGCGCGGGTGCCCGCGCGGGCGGAGCCGGGCACGCTGGTCACCTTCCGCGCGGAGACCACGCACGAGGTGACGCCCGTGACCCACGGCGTGCGCTACACCATCGCCACCTGGTTCCGCTGAAAGAACGCGCCGCCGCCGGACGTTCCGGCGGCGGCGCGCGGCTCCGTGCGCAGAAGGGCCGCGTCTACGACTGCTGCGCCTCCACCTCCGCCCGCAGCCGGTGCTCCGCCTCGCGGATCTCGCCCGTGGGGTCGCTAGGGGCAAAGTCCTCCGTCTCGAACACCTGCCGGATCTCCACCTCGCCGTCGCGGAAGGGCGCGCGCTTGAGCCACTCGACGGCCTCCTCGCGCGACTTGACCTGCAGCAGCCAGAACCCCGCGACCAGCTCCTTGGTCTCCGCGAATGGCCCGTCGATCACCGTCCGCTCGCTGCCGTCGTAGCGGATGCGGGCGCCCTTGGAGCTGGGCTGCAGCCCCTCGCCGGCCAGCATCACGCCCGCCCTGACCAGCTCCTCGTTGTAGGCGCCCATCTCGGTGAGCAGCTCCGCGCTGGGGAGCTCGCCGGCCTCGGCCTCGGGGCTGGACTTGACCAGGATCATGAAGCGCATCGTCGTGTCTCCTGTGTGGTTGGTGGGGAGCCCGGCTTCCGCGTGAACCCCGGCTCTGCATACACGTCGAACGAGCCCCCGCGAAATCGACACACCCGATCAAACTCACCAGAGGACGGGTAGCGGCGCGCGTGCAGCGGTGGCTCTCGTCAATGTCTCACGCAGAGACGCAGAGAGCGCAGAGAACAGAAGAGGAGATCGGTCTCTCCGTCTGTTCTCTGCGTCCTCTGCGTCTCTGCGTGAGTTTATTCAACCACGCGGGCCTGCATCCAGGCAAGGTACTCCCGCGCGCCGGGCAGGAAGCCGAAGAACACGTCGATGGATGCGATGCGATCTCCCTCGAAGCGGAAGAGCTCGGCGTTGTGGAAGGTGCCGCCGGGCTTGCCCTCCGTCTCGTACACCACCACCGCCTCGTCCCCGTCGGCGAAGACCTGCATCGGCTCGCGGAAGCGGAAGCTGCCCGCGTGCGGAAAGCAGTGCCCGAAGTACGCGTCGCGGCCGATGCGGTCGTCAAACGGGCTGGTGAACGTGAACCCCGGCGCCAGCAGCGCCTCCATGCCGGCGCGGTCCGCGGCCTGGTAGACGGCGAAGTAGCGGCGCACGAGCTCCGGGATGCGGCTGTCCGGCATGGGCGGTCCCTCCACGGGAGCGGGCGATGACGGCGTCGAGGCTCCACGGCCCCGCGCCCTCGAAGACGAGGTACAGGAAGAAGAAGCAGTACATCACCGCCGGCACGCCCATGTTGCTGGTGGGAAAGAAGCCGGCGGGCGCGTGGAACTGAAAGTAGGCCACCGCCATCTCACCCGCGAGCACGAACGCCACCGGCCGCGTGAACAGCCCCAGCACGATGGCCAGCCCGCCCACCACCTCCAGCATCCCCCCGATCCCGATCTGCGACCACCACTCGATCCGCGGCATGTCGGGCACGGGGTTCCTGGGCCAGCCGAACAGCTTCATGGTGCCGGCCGTGAAGAACATGAAGCCGGCGATCACGCGGAACACGCCCAGCATGCGGCCGCTCCACGGTGGGGGCGGGGAATCGGTGATCGGCATCGGGACCTCCGGGTTGGGTGGGTGAGATCGTCCTCTCACCCACACGTCGAACGGCACGCGGCGCAATCGACACGGGCGCCCGCGCCGCGGGGAGCGGGCGCCCATCGGCGGCTACATCGTCTCCAGGTGCGCGGCCAGCTTCTCCATGGTCTGGTAGCCCAGCTCCACGGCCCCGTACTTCGCGGTCGCGTCGCGCGCCGCGGCGGAGGGGAAGACCATGCGCATGGTGGCGGCGGTGCGGCCGTCCTGGTCGTCGAAGGTCACGGTGACGCGGAAGTCCGGCTCCTCGCCCGGCCGGTCGCCGCCGTGGTCGTAGGCCAGGCGCGCGGGCGGCGTCATCTCCGTGAACCGCATCCAGTTGGGATAGTCGGTGCCGTCCGGGCCGTGCATGGTGAACCGCAGGATGCCGCCCACGCGGATGTCCGCTTCGTGCAGGGTGATGCTGAACCCGTGCGGTCCGAACCAGCGCGGGAAGTGCTCCTCCTCCGTCCAGGCGCGGTACACCAGCTCGCGCGCCGCGTCGAAGGTGCGCTGCAGGACGATCTCGCGGTCGGAAGACTGCGTGTTCTCGGTGGCGGTGCTCATCGCTCGGTCTCGCTGGTTCGGGTGATGGGATGCGTGCGAATCGGGTGATGCGCCTCACTGCCCGCGGGCATCCACGCCGCGGGCGGGTCGAGCTCGTTTCAGGCGACGAGCCGGTCCAGCCGGTCCAGCGTCTCCGTCCAGCCGGCCACCTCGCCCTGGTCCGTCACCAGGCCGGCCTGGCGGATGGTGAGCAGCGTGCCGCCGCCGTCGTCCACGAAGGTGGCGGCGATGCGCATCTCCGCGGGGAAGCCGGGGCGCTCGACGCGGCGGCCCTCCGGGTCCGAGAACCAGCAGGTGAAGGCCAGGCGGTCCGGCGCGGCGACCTCGTCGTAGACGCCGCGCACCCACACGTCCTCGCCGTTCGCGTGGTGGTGGCAGAAGTGGAGGATGCCGCCGGGGCGCGCGTCCAGGGTGCAGTGGGGCAGGGTGGTGCCCTCCGGGCCGAACCAGGCCGCGAAGTGCTCCGCGCGCGTCCACAGCTCGAACACCCGCGCGGGCGGTGCGCCGAAGTGCCGGGCGATGACCAGCTCGCCCTGCTCCCACTCCACCGACGTCCGCGCGGCGCCGCCGCTAGCCGTTCCCGTCGCCATCGCTCTTCTCCCGTGCCTGCAGGGTGCGGAGGTATGCGTCCAGCCGGTCGAAGCGCTGCTCCCAGTGGGCGCGGTACTGCTCGATCCAGTCGTTCACGTGGCGCAGCGGCTCCGCCTGCAGGCGGGCGGGGCGCCACTGCGCCTCGCGGCCGCGCTCGATGAGCCCCGCGCGCTCCAGCACCTTGAGGTGCTTGGAGATGGCGGGCATGCTCATGTCGAACGGCTCCGCCAGCTCCTTGACCGTCGCCTCGCCCACGGCCAGCCGCGCCAGGATGGCGCGCCGGGTGGGGTCGGCGAGGGCGGCGAAGGTGACACTGAGCGGGTCTGGCGGCATGCTATTAAACCGATAGGTTAATTAACTAG
>DASTLD010000120.1:0-3257 GCA_035715345.1 Longimicrobium sp. | reverse complement strand
ATTCCCGGCGTCCCGCTCCCCGCGCGCTCCGTGTGCGTGCGCGGCCCGGCGTGAAGAAATCTCCGACGGGAAGGGGGCATTCCGCGCACCCAGGCTTTCGCGGCCTTGCGGGGCGGGGTAGATTCTCCGGGTTTGCCAGACTTTGTACGCACACGCGTGCCCGAACGATAGCGGTCTCCCGATGGAACGGTACTTCGACGAGAACCACCTGATGATCCGCGACATGGTCCGCGATTTCGCGCAGAACGAGATCGCGCCCGTGGCCGCGGAGCTGGACGAGACGTCGGAGTTCCCCTGGGAGAACGTCCGCAAGATGGGCGAGCTGGGCCTGTTCGGCATCCCCTGGCCGGAGGAGCTGGGCGGCGCGGGGATGGACGGCATCGCCTACATGATCGTCATCAACGAGCTGGCCAGGGTCGACGCCAGCCACGCCATCACCGTCTCCGCGCACACCACGCTGGGCACCAGCCCCATCGTGAACTTCGGCACCCCCGAGCAGAAGGAGCGCTTCGTTCCCCACCTGGCCTCCGGCCGCGTGCTGGGCGGCTTCGGCCTTACCGAGCCGGGCGCGGGGTCGGACGCCGGCGGCACGCAGACCACCGCCGTGCGCGCGGACGGCGGCTGGGTGCTCAACGGCAGCAAGATCTTCATCACCCACGCGGGCGTGGGCGAGGTGTTCGTCGCCACGGCGGTGACGGACCGGGACAAGGGCACCAAGGGCATCACCTCCTTCATCGTGGCCAAGCCCACCACGGACCTGAAGAAGGCCGCGGAGCTCGGCATCGGCCACGCGGACGACCTGCCGTTCACGCCGGGCGTGCGCGCGGGCAAGAAGGAGGACAAGATGGGCTGGCGCGCCAGCGACACGCGCGAGCTGGTGTTCGAGGACGCGTTCGTCCCCGACGACCAGGTGCTGGGCGACGTGGGCATGGGCTTCGTGAACTTCATGAAGACCCTGGACGCGGGGCGCATCGGCATCGGCGCGCTGTCGCTGGGCATCGCGGAGGGGGCGCTGGAGCAGTCGCTGCGCTACGCCACGGAGCGCCGCCAGTTCGGGCAGCCCATCGCCGAATTCCAGGGCATCCAGTTCATGCTGGCGGACATGGCCACGGAGATCGAGGCCGCCCGGCACCTGGTGTACCACGCGGCGTGGCTGCGGGAGCAGGGCAAGCCGTACACGAAAGAGGCGTCGATGGCCAAGCTGTTCGCCTCGGAGGTGGCCATGCGGGCCACCACCAAGGCCGTTCAGATCCACGGCGGCTACGGCTACACGAGGGAATACCCGGTGGAGCGCATGATGCGCGACGCCAAGATCTGCGAGATCGGGGAGGGGACGAGCGAGATCCAGCGCCTGGTGATCGCCCGCAACCTGCTCCGCGAGCTCAACCACTGACCGCCGCACCCCGTGCGCGCGCCGCCGGCGCGCCGCGGGCCCGGCCAGAGGGAACGATGGACAGAACCAGGCTGAACGACGGGTGCCGCCGCGGCGGCGCCCGGCCGCGGCCGTACCTTCCGCCCGCCCGCGCGGGCGCGCGCCCCCGCACGCGGAGGGCGGCGTGAAGCGCGAGATCCTGATGAACACCACCGCCCGCGAGACGCGCGTCGCCATGCTGGAGGACGGCGTGCTCGTGGAGCTCATGGTGGACCGTCCCGACGCCGCTCGCATGGTGGGCGACGTCTACAAGGGGCGCGTGGAGGCGGTGCTGCCCGGCATCCAGGCCGCCTTCGTGGACATCGGCACGGAGAAGGCGGCCTTCCTGCACGTGAGCGACGTGGCGCTGGAGGACGGCCCTGCCGAGGACGACGAGGAGGCCGATCCCGTCGCCGAGGACCCGGCCGCCGCGGCCAACGGCAACGGGGGTGGGGGAGGGGGCGGCGGGCGGCGCTCGCGCAACTATCCCCCCATCCAGGACGTGCTCAAGAAGGGGCAGGACCTGGTGGTGCAGGTCAGCAAGGAGCCGATCAGCACCAAGGGCCCGCGCGTGACGGCGCACATCTCCCTGCCCGGGCGCTTCCTGGTGTACATGCCCGGCAGCAACCACGTGGGCGTGTCGCGCAAGATCGAGGACAAGGAGGAGCGCGCCCGCCTGCGCCAGCTGGCCCGCGAGATCCTGCCGCCGGGCGCGGGCGGCCTCATCGTGCGCACCGTGGGCGAGGAGCTGACGCGCGAGACCTTCGAGCGCGAGCTCAAGTCGCTCATCTCCCTGTGGGGGCAGATCCAGAAGAAGGCCAAGCGGGGCCGGTCGCCCGCGCCGCTGCACCGCGAGGCCAAGCTGACCGCAGGCATCATCCGCGACCTGTTCTCGCAGAAGGTCGACTCGCTGACGGTCGACTCCAAGAACGTGTTCGATGAGGTGCGGGCGTACCTGGAGCAGGTGGACCCTACGCTGGTGGAGCGGGTGCACCTGTACCAGGAGGCGCAGCCGCTCTTCGACGCGCGCGGGCTGGAGAGCGAGATCCGCGACGCCTTCCAGCGCCGCGTCAACCTGCCGTCTGGCGGCTACATCATCGTGGAGCCCACGGAGGCGCTGGTCTCCATCGACGTGAACACGGGGCGGTACACGGGCAAGCGGGACCCCGAGAAGACCATCCTCAAGACCAACGTGGACGCCGCGCGCGAGATCGCGCGGCAGCTCCGGCTGCGGGACGTGGGCGGCATCATCGTCTGCGACTTCATCGACATGGAGACCAAGGCCAACCGCGACAAGGTGCTGCAGGAGCTGCGCACGCACCTGGCGCGGGACCGCGCGCGGACCAAGGCCTTCCAGGTCAGCGAGCTGGGGCTGATCGAGATGACGCGCCAGCGGGTGCGGCCCTCGCTCTACCAGACGCAGACGGAGGTATGCCCCACCTGCGAGGGCACCGGCCGCATCTTCACGCCGGAGACGGTGGTGCGCCGCATCGAGCGGGGCATCCGCCGGGCGGCGGCGGAGGGAAAGGAGCGGGCGATCACGGTGCGGGTGCACCCGGAGGTGGCGCTGTTCATCGTGGAGCACGAGCCGCAGTTCCTGCGCACGCTGGACAAGCAGCTCAAGATCCAGCTCGGCCTGCGCGACGACCCGCTGATGCAGCCCGACGAGGTCCGCCTGATGGCGACGGGCACGCAGCAGGACGTCTCGGGGAAGTACAATTTGGGATAGCGACGATCCCCGGGATGAGCGGTCTCCCTCCCATGCGGCGGAGGCCCCCTCCCCGGCTCGTTCCTCGCCGACCCTCCCCCAACTTCGGGGGAGGGTTGGTGTTTCTCCCGCGGTTCC
>DASTLD010000119.1:0-9041 GCA_035715345.1 Longimicrobium sp. | reverse complement strand
GTAGTTTTCAGCCACATTCACCTCCAATCCCCCACCACCGCACCATCGATTCGCCACACCGGAGACCCACCCCCATGGACAAGTTCGACGCCGTATTCATCGGCAGCGGCCACAACGCGCTGGTCGCCGCCGCGTACCTTGCCCGCGCGGGCCGCAGCGTGCTCGTGCTGGAGCGCAACGACCGCCCCGGCGGCCTGGTCCGCACCGACGAGCTCACGCTGCCCGGCTTCAAGCACGACACCTTCAGCGCCGCGCATCCCCTGTTCCTGACCGGCGCCGCGTACGCGGACCTGGGCCCGGAGCTGGAGGAGCGCGGCCTGCGCTACCTGCAGCCGCAGTACCCCACCGGCGTGTCGCTGCCGGACGGGCGCTCGGCCGTGTTCAGCCGCGACATGGGCGAGCAGATGGCCGAGTGCGACCGCCTGGCCCCCGGCGACGGCGCGGCGTTCGGCGCCATGATGCAGGAGTTCGGCGCGCACGCGGGCGACGTGTTCGCGCTCTTCGGCCTGGACCTGGCCTCCGGGCAGGCGAAGAAGATCATCCGGCGGCTGATGGTGCCGGAGGAGGGGCCGGGCTACACCGACTTCGCGGCGGACTTCTTCACCAGCGCGCGCGACGTGCTGGAGGGGCGCTTCGGGAGCGACGTGTTCCAGGCGATGGTGGCGCCCTGGGTGATGCACCTGGGCCGCACGCCGGACGGCGCCAACGGCGGGTTCTGGGTGCCGCTGACGCTGATGGCGCTGATGGGCGGCGGCATGGCGCTGCCGGTGGGCGGCAGCGAATCGCTGGCGAAGGCGCTGGTGCGGCTGATCGAGGACCGCGGCGGCGTGGTGCGGTCGAACACGGCGGTGGAGCGGATCCTGGTGCGGGACGGGCAGGCGGTGGGCGTGCGCACGGCGGACGGCGAGGAGATCGGCGCGGGGACCGTCGTCGCCTCCGCGAACCCGGACCAGATGTACCTGTCGCTGCTGGCGGACGCGGACGTGCCGGCCCCGCTGCGCGCGCGCGCGTCGAAGTACCGCTACGGCCGCGGCTGCGTGCAGATCCAGCTCGCGCTGGGTGAGGCGCCGCGGTTCGCGGACGAGCGGCTGGCGCGCACCGGGCAGCCGCACCTAGCGCGCTCGCTGGCGGACACGGCGCTGCACGTGACGCAGGCGCTCAACGGGTACCTGCCGGCCGAGCCCGCCATCTCCATCGACACGCCGACGCTGCTCGACCCGTCGCGCGCGCCGGAGGGCAAGCACATCATGCGCGTCCAGGTGCTGGAGATCCCCACCCGCCCGCGCGGGGATGCGGCCGGAAGCATCGACGTGGGCGACGGCACGTGGACGGACGACCTGAAGCAGCGCTTCGCGGAGCGGCTGGTCGGCATCGTGGGCCAGCACCTGCCCAACGTGCCCGGCGCCATCCTGGGGATGCACGTCATCTCCCCCGGCGACATCGCGGCGTTCAACCCCAACGCGGGCCCGGGCGACCCGTACGGCGGCTCGCACGACCTGTCGCAGAGCTACCTCTTCCGCCCGCTGCCGGGGCAGCCGAGCCACCGCACCACCGTGCCCAACGTGCTGATGCTGGGCGCGGCCACCTGGCCCGGCCACGGCATCAACGGCGGCTCCGGCTACATCGTTGCGCAGGAGCTGCTGGGCGCCAAGGAGCACAAGCCCGAGATCGCCGGCGCGGTGTAAGCGCGCGCCGCTGATCGGCAGATGGCGCACAAACGGGCCGGCGGAGCGATCCACCGGCCCGCTTTCATCCCACCATGCGTGGGGGAGTCGGCCGCCTGCGGCAGGCAAGTCGTTGAATCTCAATGGAATGGCGGGAAACTTGTGCCAACGGTGGCGCATATGGCGCGTGTCCGGTTGCATCGTTATCGTCCGGAGCCGGTAGTCTCCCTCCTTCCGGCGCTCCCACCCTCGCGCCGGAGTCCACCCCATGCGCGCCCGCGTCCGCACAGCCGTCGTATCGCTTTCCACGCTCCTGCTCGTGTCGTGCGCCGAGAACGCAGCGGTGCCCACCGGCCCCGGCGTGGAAGGGCCCGCGCTCGTCGTGTCCAGCCAGGCGGGAAAGATCGTCATCAACGAGGTGATGGCCGATCCCGCCGCGGTGGCGGACGCGGACGGCGAGTGGCTGGAGCTGCACAACCGCGGCACCTCCGCCGTGAACCTCCAGGGCTGGTCGCTTGCCGGCAACAACGACGCGCCGCACACGATCGCGAGCTCCGTCTCCATCCCCGCCGGCGGCTACGTGGTGCTGGCCAGGAGCGGCAGCTCGGCCACGAACGGCGGCGTCAGCGCCGGCTACGCGTACGGCGCCATGAACATGGCCAACAGCGCGGACTGGATCGCGCTGCGCGACGGCTCCGGCGCCAGCGTGGACTCCGTCGTCTGGGCCACGGCCATGCCCGCGGGCTACAGCCGCGGGGTGACGGACCCGGACGCGGCCAACCTGGACGCCAAGGCGTCGTACTGGCACACCGCGGCGGTGACCTACGGGAGCGGCGACCGCGGGACGCCGGGAGCGCAGAACGACGGCCGGCGCAGCCCGCTGACCGTGCGCATCCTGGAGGTGGGGCAGGGGGACGGGATCTACATCACCAACGGCGCGTCGCGCATCGTGGTGGACGGCGGGCCGTCGATGACGAGCATGGCCGGCTTCATCAGCGAGTTCGGCCTGGCGGGAAAGACCATCAACCTGATGTTCATGACGCACGGCCACTCCGACCACCTGGCCGGCCTGCGCGAGTTCTTCAAGTCGGCGCACAGCATCGCCATCCCCTACTTCTTCGAGAACAAGAACACCAACAGCGGCACGACCATCGGCTACCTGCGCGACTCGATCAACGCGCGCGTGGGCCGCGGGCAGACCGTCTACCGCGACACGGACGACCCGTGCGGCACCGGCGCGGCCATCTGCACCTTCCTGCTGGACGGCGGCGCCAGGCTGCACGTGCTCAGGCCCAAGCCGAGCGACGCCAACGAGAACAACCGGTCGGTCGCGCTCAAGCTGGTGGGGCCGGACAGCGCGTCGTTCACGATGTGGCTGTCGGGAGACGCGGAGCACGACGCGCTGGAGTGGTTCGACGCCACGGCCAACTACGACGTCTCGCCGGGGATGAACGTGGACGTGCTGAAGGCCAACCACCACGGCTCGTGCAACGGGATCAGCAGCCACTTCCTGGACCTCACCACGCCCGGCTACGTCACCATGGGCGTGAGCTCGAGCAACACCTACAGCCACGTGCACACGCAGACGAAGACGCTGCTGAGCTCCCGTTCGATCCCCTGGTACCGGACGGACGAGAACGGGCGGCTGACGCTGACCACGCCGGGCACGGTGGGCGGGGGATACACGGTGAGCTACACGCGCGGCAGCGCGAGCATGAGCGGCGCCTCGGACGCCGCCTCCGTCGCGGCAGAGTGCGCCAGCCTCTAGTCCCGGGAGTCCTCAAGCGACGGGAGCGGTGATGCCCTCGATGCGATAGGTCCGGCCCCGCAGCGGTTCGCCGCTTGCGGGGCCTTTCGCCGTCCGTCTCCCGCCCTACGCCCTCGATCTCCTCTCCCGCCATGGCTGCTCGCCTGGACCGTGCCGCCCTGGCCCTCGTGCTTTCCTGTCTCGCCTGCGAAGCGGGTGATGACCGCGAGTCCGCCGCCCGCACGGTCTCGCCGCGGGCGGCACCGGCCGCTGTCCCGGACTCGGCTCCTCGCGCCGGTTCCGCTGCGCAGCCTGCCGCCGTGGTCGTAACCATCCGCTACGAGCACGTGATGACGTGCAGGCGCTTCCTCGGGCGGGAAGGGCAGTTCTTCGTGTATCGTTTCGTGACCGCGGAGAACCGCGGGGATACCGCGGTAGTTCTCGACCCCATGCACGTGCGGATTGGCGGCCCGGCGGGTGACATCCCTTCGTTCCAGGTGCCGGAACGCGGCGTGGGCGAGATCCCCCCGCACGAGATCGTCGAGGCGGAGGAACAGGTGCTGCTGCAGCGCGGTGGCTCCGGGCGTCCGCCACGCCGACCGGTGCCGCCGGGCTACGCCATCGCCGGCGTGGAGATGGTGCGCGAAGGCGCGGAGCCGGCTTACGACGAGGGCTCGGGCTGCGACGGCTTCAACACGTAGTCACGCGCGATCCGCGGCGCCGTGCCGGCGGAGCAGGTCGTCCACCGCGTCGTAGCCGGAGGGATGGGGGACGCCGTCCACCGAGGCGCCGGCGGCGAGGAGCGCGGCGACGGATTGCGGCGAGCGGCGATGGGTCCAGTACGTGTCCACGCACCCGCGCACCGCCAGCGCGAGCGGCGTCCGGCCCTCGCCGTCGCGGGCATTCACCTCGGCGCCGCGGGCGATGAGCAGGCGCACCACCTCGTGGCGCAGCAGCCAGGCGGCCACGTGCAGCGCGGTGCTGTCCGGCGCGATCCCGAAGTAGCCATCGCCCGCGAAGGGCGCGTCGACAGGCACGCCGAGGTCCAGCAGGTGCGCCACGCCGGGCGTGTTGCCGGTGAGCGCGAAGTGCGCGAGCAGCTCGCCGCCGTTCGCCAGCACCTCGCGCACCCACGCCGGCTCGTGTGCAGCGAGGGAGCGCACGGAATCGCCATCATCACGCGCGCAGGCGGCGATCAGGCGGACGGCGCCTTCGAGGGCGATGGGAATCCCCCTCCGCTCGAAGGCATCCAGCACGTCGCCGCGGCCCCGGCGTGCGGCGATCTCCACGGCGGTGCGGCCGGAGAACTCCGCGTTCCAGCGCTCCGGACGGCTGGCGATGATCGACGGGTCCGCGCCGTGGTCGAGAAGCGTCTCGATGATCGCGAGCCCGTTGTCGCTCAGCAGCGCGTTGTGGAGCGCGGTCTTGCCCCAGCGGCTCTGCAGGTTGGGATCGACGCCGCGCTCCATCAGCCAGCGGATGGCGTCCTCGTCGTGCCAGTCCGTCTTGCGGATCAGGATGGTGGCCAGGCTGTCCCCACTCAGGCGGCCGCTCTCCACCAGCGCCTCCAGCGCCCCGTTGTCGAACCCCTCCGGCGCGTGGTACGGCACCTCCTCGTCGTTGGGATCGGCGCCGCGCGCCAGCAGCAGGCGCGTGAGCCCCGCGTGGTGCGCGACGCCGGCGGCGCCGTACAGCGCGCTCTCCCACACCGGCTCCGGCTGGTGGCCGGCCTCGTACCAGCCGGTGTTCGCGCTGGCGCCGGCATCCAGCAGCGCCTCCGCGGCGCGCACGAAGCCGTCCGAGCGGGCGCCGTCCAGGCGCAGGTAGCGCGAGAAGCAGAGGTGGGTGAGCGGGTCCCAGCCGTGCGGGCCGCCCTTCGCGGTGGCGGCGGCGGGATCGGCGGCCAGGAAGCGGCGCACGGCCGCCTCGTCGCCCAGCACGGCGGCGGCGTGGATGCTGGCGTGCGCCGCCTCCGGGTGCGCGGCGAGGATGGCCTGCGCCTCGTCGAGCGTGCCGGAGGCGTGGCTGGCGCCGTCGAGCGGCGCGCACGCCGCGCGAAGGAAGGCGTTCGCGCGATCCTCTTGCGCGGTCACGCGGGCACCGGGCCGGGCGGCATGCCGTAGCGCTCCACCCAGGCGTCGTACTGCTCCTGCGAGGCCGGCCAGTGGAAGGTGGCCTGGTAGCCGTCGGGGTCCTTCACGGTCAGCGCGCGGAAGCCGTAGCCGGTCATCTCCGGCGGGCGCGCGTCGACGCCGTGCGCGCGCAGGTGCGCGTGCAGCGCGTCCAGGTCGCGGCAGGCAAAGTAGAGCGCGGTGTCGGCGTGAGATGCCACGCGCGCGGGGTCGGGGTGCGGCGGCCGGGCGCCCGGCTCGTGCGCGGCGTTCAGCATCAGCTCCATGCCGCGCAGGCCCAGCAGGCACCAGAATACGTCATCGCCCGGCTCGCCCGAGGTCTGGATCAGCTCGAAGCCCAGCACGTCGCGGTAGAAGCGCAGCGACGCGGGCATGTCGAACACCACCAGCAGCGGGACGGGGCCGCTGATCTCCATCGCCATCCACCATGCTCGGGTGATCAGACGTCCGCCAGGGTGAGCGGGCGCGGAGTGCGGCCGTCGACGTCGCTGAAGCCCAGCTCCCGCGCCAGCGCGGCCGCGACGACCACCTGCCCGGAACGGTCCATCCGCCCCGCGTCGTTCCACAGCGCGGCGACGGCGCGGCCGATGAACTCCGGGCTTTCCGAGTTCGACAGGTCGAAAACGCCGGCGCCCAGCACCGCCTCCGTCCGCACCAGGCCCGGGTACAGCGAGACCACCGCCACGCCGTGCGGCCGTAGCTCGTGCGCCATGTCGGCGGTGAGCTTGTCCGTCGCCGCCTTGGCCACGCCGTAGATGGCGTTGCCGATGTGCTTCCGCGCCGCCCACGACGACACGTTCACGATCAGGCCGCGGCCGGCGGGCACCATCATCCGCGCGGCGTGCTGGCCGGCGATGAAGAGCGCGCGCACGCCGGCGTCCATCATCTTCTCCCAGCGCCACGCGGGCTGCTCCCAGAAGGGCACGGGCCAGGTAAAGCGCCCGTCCTCCACCATCCCCTCGTATCCGCCCCACGCGCTGTTGACCAGGATGTCGAGGCGGCCGCGCTCCTCCTGGACGCGCCGGAATACCCCCGCCACCTCGTCGTCTTCCGTGTGGTCGCAGGGGACGCGGGTGACGGCCGCTGGCAGGTCGGCATCCGCGACGGTGCGGCCGGTCGCGTAGACCCTGACGCCGCACGCCGCCAGCTCCGCCGCGACGCCTCGCCCCACGCCGCGGCTGGCGCCCGTCACCAGCGCCACGCATCCCTCCAGCGACAGGTCTGCGGCCATGCGCGTGCTCGCCAGGTTCGGGAAGCTGGGGTGGGGCGATGCCGATCCCCCGCGCTCCATGATAAAGCGCGGGGGGCGGGGATCGTAGAGGAAACTGCTGTCGGTCCCCACGGGATGAAGCGAGCCCCGCGCCGGCAGTTTCGGCGCGGGGCTCCATCCCTGGTCCCCAGGGATCGTCAGGCGACCTTGAACACGAACACGCCGCGGTCGTAGTAGGTGCCCACGTCGTGCCAGTTGAACTGCATCAGGCACGAGTTGCCGATGTAGTTCGACTTCTCCACCGCCGCGGGGACGGCCAGCGTGAAGGTCAGCGAGGCCGAGCCCAGCGACGGGATGTTGAGCCCCGCGAAGTCCGGCTCGGTGAGCCGCGGGAAGCGCGCGTCGACGTTGCTGAGGTAGGTGCCGACGACCGGGTCGATGTTGCCCGAGCCGACCCAGACGTGGACGAAGGTCCAGATGGCCTGCGTGGGATCGGGGTTGTAGATGCCCACCGAGTAGGTGATGGTGCCGCCGGGGGAGGTGCTGCTGGTCCAGCTCTGCCACACGGTCATGGGCGAGTTGACCCGCCGCAGCTTCTTCTCCACCTCCTCGGGCGTCACGGAGGTGAAGTTCTCGCCCTTCTGCTTCTGCTTCTTCTTCTGGCCCTCCACGATCTCCTGGATCTTGGCGACGTGCTTCTTCACGTCGTCGGGAGACCACTTGCCCCGGCCCTTCTGCTCGTCCGCCATGATGTACCTCCTGATGAAAGGGGAACCGATACCGCTCTTTATGATGCATCACCTGTGCGATTATAACAAGAATTCCGTCGCGGGCGCCGCACCCCTCGGGAAGCGGGAGTGTTTCCTGTATGGCGCGGGGGGGAGGGAAGACTACGACGAGCGGGCGATGAGGTCGTCGACGCGGTCGCGGAAGCGGCGGCTGCAGGGGAGGCGGGTGCCGTCGGCGAGGACGCAGACGTAGCCGCCGCGGGGCTGGCTCTCCACCTCCTTGAGGAAGCGCAGCGCCACGATGGTGGAGCGGTGGATGCGCAGGAAGCGCGCGGGGTCCAGCTTGGCCTCCAGCTGCCCCATGGTGTCGCGCACCAGGTAGGTGCGCGGCCCCACGTGCAGCCGCGCGTAGTTGGCCTCCTGGTTGATCCAGTCGACCTCCGCCGTGGGGATGAAGATGATGCGGGCGCCCACGCGGCTGACCAGCCGCTCGCGGTAGGCGCCCGGCCCCGCGGCCGCCGCCAGCACGGCGCGCAGGTCGCCCGCGCGCTCGTCGGCGCGCCAGGTGGCGCGGGCGCGGGCCCGCTCCAGCGCGGCCTCGAAGCGGTGGTTGGGGAACGGCTTGAGCAGGTAGTCCGCCGCGCCGGCCTCGAACGCCCGCAGCGCGTGCTCGTCGTACGCGGTCACGAACACGACGACCGGCATGCGCTCCTCGCCCACGGCCTCGATGACCTCCAGGCCGGTCAGCTCGGGCATCTGCACGTCCAGGAACACGACGTCGGGCTCCAGGCGCAGGATGGCCTCCACCGCGTCCTCGCCGTCCGCGCACTCGCCGGCGATCTCCACCCCCTCCGCCTGCTCCAGCAGCGCGCGCAGCCGCTGGCGGGCCAGCGGCTCGTCGTCCACCACCAGCACGCGCAGGCTCACCGGGCGCCGCCCACGTGGGTGTGGTAGGGCAGGTCGATGTCGATGGTCGTCCCCTGCCCGGGCGTGCTGTCCAGCGCCAGCGACTGCGCGTCGCGGTACATCTGCCGCAGGCGGGCGCGGGTGTTGGACAGGCCGATGCCCTCGCGGCGCTCCTCCGGGCAGAAGCCGCGTCCGTCGTCCTGCACGCGGATGCGCAGGCGGTCGCCGTCGCGGTGCGCGGCCACCATCACCCGCCCGCCGTGCTTCTTGGGGCTGATGCCGTGCCGCACCGCGTTCTCCACCAGCGGCTGCAGCAGCAGGTGCGGCACGTGGGCGGGGCGCGCGTCGGGCGCCACGTCCATCTCCACCTGCAGCCGGTCGCCGAAGCGCACCAGCTCGATCTCCACGTAGGCGCGCAGCAGCTCGATCTCGTCCGCCAGCGGCACCTCCTGGCGCGACTGCGCGGCCAGCGACGCGCGCAGCAGCTCGCTCAGCGAGGTCAGCATGCGCTCCGCGGCGGGCGGGTCCACGTGCAGCAGGGTGGCGATGGCGTGCAGCGTGTTGAAGAGGAAGTGCGGCTGCAGCTGCGTCTCCAGCGCGTGCAGGTGCGCGCGGGCCAGCTCCGTCTCCAGGCGCGCGGCGGCGACCTGGCGG
>DASTLD010000118.1:0-4718 GCA_035715345.1 Longimicrobium sp. | reverse complement strand
AGGGTGCGAGCCTAAGCGAGCGGGTGGGGGCCTCGCCTTCGCGCATATGCTGGCGACGCACACAGGACCGCGTGTGCTGCTATCGAACGAGATCTTGAACCGGGATTCGACGGAATGAGCTTCGAAGCGGAGAACGAGGGCGAGTACACGGGGGCCGAGGTGGCCGTCATCGGCATGTCCGGCCGCTTTCCCGGCGCGGACGACCTGGACGCGTTCTGGCGCAACCTGCGGGACGGCGTGGAGTCCATCCGCTTCTTCTCCGCGGACGAGCTGGCCGCCGCCGGCACCCCGCGCGACCTGCTGGCCAGCCCCGACTTCGTCCCCGCCTTCGGCGCCCTGCGCGACGTGGAGACCTTCGACGCGGGCTTCTTCGGCTACAGCCCGCGCGAGGCGGAGGCGCTGGAGCCCGCCCACCGCCTGTTCCTGGAGTGCTGCTGGGAGGCGCTGGAGAACGCCGGCCACGACCCCGGCCGCATCGCCGGCAGCGCGGGCGTGTTCGCGGGCGCGGGGACGCCGTACTACACGGAGGAGCACATCCGCCCCAACCCGCAGCTCTACGGCACGGTGGGCGAGTTCCAGCTCACGCTGGGCAGCGGCAAGGACTTCCTGGCCACGCGCGTGGCCTACAAGCTGGACCTGCGCGGGCCGGCGATGAGCGTGCAGACGGGCTGCTCCACCGCGCTGGTGGCCGTGCACCTGGCCGCGCAGTCGCTGCTGGCCCGCGAGACGGACGTGGCGCTGGCCGGTGGGACGAACGTCGTGGTGCCCAACGCCACCGGCTACCTGTACGCGCCCGGCGGCATCTCCTCGCCGGACGGGCACTGCCGCGCGTTCGACGCGGAGGCCGCGGGCACCAACGGCGGCAGCGGCGTGGGCGTGGTCGTCCTCAAGCGCCTGGAGGACGCGCTGCGCGACGGCGACACCATCCGCGCCATCGTCAAGGGCAGCGCGGTCAACAACGACGGCTCGCTCAAGGTGGCCTACACGGCGCCCAGCGTGGAGGGCCAGGCCGCCGTGATCCGCGAGGCGCTGGAGGTGGCGGACGTGCACCCGGAGAGCATCCGCTTCGTGGAGGGCCACGGCAGCGGCACGGACCTGGGCGACCCCATCGAGATCGCCGCGCTCACGCAGGCGTACCGGAGCTGGACGGACCGGAAGCAGTTCGCCGCGGTCGGGTCGGTCAAGACCAACGTGGGCCACCTGGACACGGCCGCGGGCATCGCCGGGTTCATCAAGACGGTGCTGGCGCTGGAGAACCGCGAGCTGCCCCCCACGGTGCACCTGCGCACGCCGAGCCCGAAGATCGACTGGGCCTCGTCGCCCTTCTACGCCAGCGGGCAGCGCGAGGCGTGGGAGCGCGACGGCACGCCGCGGCGCGCGGGCGTCAGCTCGTTCGGCATCGGCGGCACCAACGCGCACGTGGTGCTGGAAGAGGCGCCCGCGCTCCAGCCGTCGCAGCCGCGGCGGGGCACGCAGCTGGTGGTGCTCTCCGCCCGCAGCCCGGACGCGCTGGAGGCGGCCACGGACCGCCTGGCCGCGCACCTGCGCGCGTACCCCGAGCAGTCGCCGGTCGACGTGGCCCACACGCTCCAGGTGGGGCGCCGCGCCTTCCCCTTCCGCCGCACGCTGGTGCTGCGCGACGGCGAGGACGCGGCGGCGCTGCTGGAGGCGCGGCACCCGGAGCGCATCGCCAGCGCGGCGGTGGAGGACGGGCACCGCGCCGTGGCGTTCATGTTCCCCGGCGTCGGCGAGCAGTATCCCCAGATGGCGCGCGGGCTGTACGACACGGAGCCCGCCTTCCGCGCGGAGGTGGACCGCTGCGCGGAGCTGCTGCGCCCGCGGCTGGGACTGGACATCCGCGAGGTCATCTTTCCCGGCGATGCGCCGTCGCAATCGCCCGACGCCGGCAAGATCGACCTGCGCGCCATGCTGGCGCGCGGATCCAGCGTGCCCGACCCGGCGGCGGAGCGCCTCAACCGCACCGAGCTGGCGCAGCCCGCCGTGTTCGTGGTCGAGTACGCGCTGGCAAAGCTGTGGATGAGCTGGGGCATCCAGCCGGACGCGGTCATCGGCCACTCGCTCGGCGAGTACGCGGCGGCCTGCATCGCCGGCATCGTCTCGCTGGAGGACGCGCTGGCGCTGGTGGCGGAGCGCGCGCGGCTGATCGGCGCGCTGCCCGGCGGGGCCATGCTGGCCGTCCCGCTCTCTCCCGAGGCGGCCGCGCCGTTCCTGGCGCCGGGCGCCGCGATCGCGACGGTCAACGCGCCGGAGCTGTGCGTCGCGGCGGGGCCGGAGGAGGCGGTGGAGGCGACGCGCATCGCCCTGGAGCAGGCGGGGCACGTGGCGCGGAAGCTGGCGGCCACGCACGCCTTCCACTCGCCGATGATGGACGATGCGGTGCGGCCCATCGCCCAGCTGGTGGGGGCGATGCGGCTGAGTGCGCCGCGCATCCGCATGGCCAGCAACGTCACCGGCACCTGGATCACCCCCGAGCAGGCGACGGACCCGCGCTACTGGGCCCGCCACACGCGCGAGCCGGTGCGCTTCGACCACGGCATCGCGGAGGTGCTGGGCGGGGCCGGGCGCGTGCTGCTGGAGGTGGGGCCGGGGCAGACGCTGAGCACCTTCGTGCGGCAGCGCGGCGGGGAGGCGGCGCAGGTGCCCATCGTCCCCTCCGTGCGCTACCCCTACGACCGCACGCCCGACGCCTCGTTCCTGCTCGGCGCGCTGGGCGCCCTGTGGCGGGCCGGCGTCACCCCCGACTGGCAGGCCTTCCACGACGGCGAGCGCCTGCGCCGCGTGCCGCTGCCCACCTATCCCTGGGAGCGGCAGCGCTACTGGGTGGACCGGCCCGCCCCCGGCGCGGCCTCGCCTGCCGTGACGCGCGGCGGCCGCACGCCGGACCCCGCGGGCTGGCTGTACGTCCCCACCTGGCGCCGCACCCCCGCGCCGCGCCCGGCGCTGTCGAGCGACCGCGTGCTGGTGTTCGGGGGCGATGACGCGCTGTCGGCCGGGGTGATCCGTTCGCTGCGGGCGCTGGGCCGCGACGTCGTCGAAGTGCGCCCGGGCGATGCGTTCCGCGACGGGGGCGATGCTTTCACCGCGCGCCCCGCCAGCCGTGAGGACCACCGCCGCGTGGTGGATGCGCTCGCGGAGCGGCAGGCGCTGCCCGCCACGGTGCTGCACCTGTGGGGGATCGGCTCCGCGGAGGCGGCGCGCGGCGCGGTGGGCGTGCTGGTGCTGGCGGAGGCGCTGGGCCGGCACCCGGAGCACGCCGCCACCCTGGTCGCGGCGACGAGCGGCACGGCGGAGGTGACCGGCGGCGAGGAGGTGGACGCCGCGAAGGCCGCGATCGGCGGCGCGCTGGCCGTGGCCGCGCGCGAGTACCCGTCCGTCGCCTGCCGCCTGGTGGACGTGCCGGGCGACGGCGGCGCCGGGCTGGCCCCGCGCCTGGCCGCCGAGGCCGCCGCCGGCGAGGGCGACCGCGTGGCGCTGCGCGGCCGGCACCGCTGGGTGCGCGGCTTCGAGGGCGTGCGCCCGGCGGAGACGCCCGCGCCGGTGCTGCGCGAGGGCGGCGTGTACCTGTTCATCGGCGGGCTGCGCGGGCGCAACGAGCTGCTGGCCACACACCTCGCCCGGCGCTGGGGCGCGCGCCTGGCCGTGGTCGATCCATCGCTCCCGCACCGCGGCGGCTGGGAGCCGGTGCTCAGGGCGCGCCTGAGCGAGGACCCGCTGCGCCGCCAGATCGAGCAGGTCCAGGCGCTGGAGGCGGAGGGCGCGGAGATCCTGACGCTGCAGGTGCAGCCCGCCGAGCCGCGGCAGATGCAGGACGCGCTGCGGGAGATCGAGGACCGCTTCGGCGCGCTGCACGGCGTGGTCTTCTCGCCGCTGGCGCACGAGCCGGGCGATCGGGCCGCGGTCGCGGAGGCGCGCGTGGCGCCGTGGGAGCGGCGGATGGGGCACCTGCTGGACGAGCTGCGCGGTGTGGAGGCGGCGCTGGAGGGCCGCGCGCTGGACTTCGTGGTGGTGGAGTCGTCGCTGACGCCGGAGCTGGGCGGCGTGGGGCTGGTGGACGTGGCCGCCGCGCACGCTGCCACGGACGCCTTCGCCGCGCGCACGGCGGAGTCCGACGCGCCCTGGACCGCCGCCGCGTGGGACCGCTGGTACGCGGAGGGCGAGGTGCCGGGGGGATACGGCATGGCGGAGGACGAGGCCGCGGCGGCGTTCGAGCACCTGCTGACGCTGGCGGGCGAGCCGCACGTGCTGCTCTCCACCGGCGACGTGGAGCACCGCCGCCGCGAGGCCGCCGCCCCGGCGGAGGCGGCCGCCGTGGGCTCGTACGCGCGCCCGCAGCTCGCCACGGAGTACCACGCGCCCACCAACGAGGTGGAGGAGAGCGTGTCCACGATGTGGGAGGAGCTGCTGGGCATCTCGCCCATCGGCATCCACGACGACTTCTTTGCGCTGGGCGGGCACTCGCTGCTGGCCACGCAGATCATCTCGCGCTGCCGCGACCTGTTCGCGCTGGAGCTGCCGCTCAAGGCCATCTTCGAGGCGCCCACCATCGCGCGCTTCGCGGAGCTGGTGGAGGAGGCGCTGGTGGCCGAGATCGAGGGGCTGTCCGACGAGGAGGCGCTGGCGCTGGCGGAGTAGCCCCCTCCTCCCCCCCGCCCCTCCTCCCCCGCGGAGCGGGAGAGGAGGGGAGCCCGGCTGGTGCG
>DASTLD010000117.1:0-13253 GCA_035715345.1 Longimicrobium sp. | reverse complement strand
GCCGCCGCCGTTGCCGCCGGTGGAGTAGTCGAACGCCACCTTGCCGTTCTCGCCCACGTCCACGCTGCCGCGGCGCGAGAATTGGTAGGCCGCGGCCACGGTGTCCACCGCGCCGGTGGCCAGGCTGCGGCGCAGCACCGGGCCGAATCCCTGCGTCATCCACGCCACCCATCCCCCCTTGACCGCGTACATCTCGTCGTGGGTGATGGCGGTGCCGTTGTTGATGAAGCCCAGGCTGATCAGCCCGCCCGCCTGGTACTGCCAGAGCGTGGTGCCGCGGATGCCCACCACGCCGCCCGCGTACAGCCGGCCGTGGTGCGCGGAGTCCGCGAAGACCGTCACGTCGCCGCCGCCGGAGCGGCTGCGCACCCTGAGCGCGGTGCCGTCCAGCCACAGGATGCGCGTGTCGTCCACGTCCACCACCGTGCCGGGCACCTGGCCGACCAGCGTGTGCGTGGCGCTGGGCTGCGCCGTGGCGGTAAAGCCCAGGTTCAGCGTGCCCGCGGTGGCGCTCAGCACCTGCGTGCCCGGCGTGGCTCCCAGCGTCCACTGCACGGACGCCACGCCGTCGGCGCCGGCGCTCGCGGCCGGCGCCACGCTGCCGCCGCCGGTCAGCACCTGCCAGGTCACGGGGATGCCGCCCACCCCCTGGCCCGCGGAGTTGGTCAGCCGCACGGAGACGGTGACGGGCGTACCCACCGCGGCCGTCTGGCCGTCGCCGGCGTGCTTGGTCATGGTGGTGGCCACGCGGGCCACGTAGCGCACCGTGCCCGCGCCGGTCACGAAGGCCTCTGCGTTCTGCGTCACGCCGTTCGTGCTGCCCAGCACCCACACCGCGCGCCCGATGCCGTCCGCGCCCGTGACGGCGGACGGCTGCCCGGTGACGGTGCCGCCGCCCGTGGCCGCCGTCCACTGCACCGTGACGCCCGGCACGGGGTTGCCGTACTGGTCCTTGACCAGCACCCGCAGCGAGTCGTTGGCCGGCGATCCGGCCACGCCCGCGCGCATGGTGTCTCCCGCGGCCGGCGCGGCGGTGACGGTGGCCGGCGCCGCCGCCGTCGCCGTGGCGGTGAAGGTGGCGAACACCAGGGGCTCGCCCGTGTCGCTGTCGATGGCGCGTGCCTCCACGGTCTGCGTGGAGCCCGCCTGCGTGCCCAGCGTCCAGCGCTCCTGCGCGATGCCGTCCGCGTTGGTGATGCCCGCGGAGGCGAACACCGTCCCGCCGCCCGCCGTCACGCGGAAGTTGACCAGCTGGCCCTTGACCGGCCGGCCGCGCTCGTCGGTGACCTTGACCACCAGCGGGTCCGGCAGCTCCGCGCCGGCCGGGCCCGCCTGGTTGTTGCCGGACACCACGTCCAGGTTGGCCGGCGGGCCCGCCTTGGATCCGGACGGGTCCTCGCAGGCCGCAGCGCCGGCCAGCAGTGCCAGGGACAGGCACGCGGCCAGCAGGGGAGAGCGCCGGGGCATCGTCTTCATGTTTCCTCTTCCGTTTCTGTCGTCAGGGCGGGCGGTTCAGCCCGGCCGGCGGGCGCTGGCGCCGCTGATCACGCTGGACGGGCTGCCGCAGACCGCGGTGGTGGCCGCCCGGGCAGGCGTGCGCGTGAGCAGACGGTGGCGCATCGGTACTCCTACGGCGGGTGCGGGCTCTCGGGCCCGGCGGGGACGGCGAACGGTACGGCGGCCGCGGCCGCGCGGCGCATCTAGGACGCCGGTGCCGCGCGCCGCGTCACGGGCAACTGCTCCGAGGGGCGGGAGCAGACCTGCGGGATCGGGAGCCGGATCGGTGCCAGCCGCGCGGCGGCTATCCGCGCAAGGAAATCCAGCCGCCGCGGCAGCGGGGCCGGGTGGCCGGATTCCGCAATTTCCTGCCGGGCGCGTCCACGGTGGAACCGGGGAGTTTTCGGCGTCCGCGAAGGAGTTTGCGCGGACGGGGAAAATCCTCTCCGACCCCTGCCGCTCCTTTGGTCCACTGGCGCGGCCAGGCCCGCTTTCAAACCGAAGCGTCCGGGACGGAATCCCGGACGCCGCGAACTGACATAAACGTTTGAACTGCAAGAATCTTGACACCCCCGGAGTGGGGCGGGGAAGGGCGATGTGGGACGTGGGAGCCCGTGCCTGCCGCCCGCCCATCCCACTCGCCCGCCCCGGGTCACCGCCCGCGGCGGCGGGCTCGAGCCGGCGGTTGAAACCGCGCCTGAGACAACACGAAGTCTGCCTGCGCGGACTGAACAGGGAAGTACCGTGATCGACGCGCAGGTCTGCGCAGGTCCATGGTAGAGACGCCCCGCCGGGGCGTCTCTACGGGACCATCCCTGCGACGGCAGGTCGGATCGTGCGCCACCCTTCGCCCTCTCCCACGCAGTTTGTGGGAGAGGGACAGCGCGGCTGCGAGGACGCGACGACAGTCGCGCGCCTCGTTGCCGCGCAGGGTGAGGGTCCCCGCGACGACAGTCGCGCGCCTCGTTGCCGCGCAAGGTGAGGGCCCGCACCCCGTGCCCGCCCTTCCCGTCCCCGCCCGGTGACGCTCGCCGGCATCCTCCCGCACTCCCGCACTCACGCACTTCCCTTCGCTTGACGCGTCCCCCCGCGCCCGGCACCTTCCCGCGCATGACGACCGAGACATCCGCCGCTCCCGCGACCGACCTGCTGGAGCGCTTCCGCGCGGGGCAGCGCACCGCGCTGGCCCGCGCCATCTCCATGGTGGAGGACGCGCGCCCGGGCTTCGAGCGCGTGCTGCACGAGCTGCACGCCGACGCCGGCCGCGCCCACCGCATCGGCATCACCGGCCCCCCCGGCGCGGGCAAGAGCACGCTCACCTCCAAGCTGGCGCTGCACCTGCGCGGGCGCGACGAGCGCATCGGCATCGTGGCGGTGGACCCGTCGTCCCCGTTCACCGGCGGCGCGCTGCTGGGCGACCGCATCCGGATGAACAACATCACCACCGACCCGGGCATCTTCATCCGCTCCATGGCCACCCGCGGCCACCTGGGGGGCCTGGCGACCACGACCAAGGAGGTCGCGGACCTGCTGGACGCCTTCGGGTACGGCCGCGTGGTGCTGGAGACGGTGGGCGTGGGCCAGAGCGAGCTTGAGATCGCGGGCACGGCGGACACCAGCGTGGTCGTGCTGGTCCCCGAGTCGGGCGATTCCATCCAGGCCATGAAGGCGGGGCTGATGGAGATCGCCGACGTGTTCGTGATCAACAAGGCGGACCGCCCCGGCGCGGACCGGCTGGCGCAGGAGCTGGAGGTGATGCTGCACATGCGCCTGGGCGACATGCCCGCCAGCGCCGGACACCACGGCGTCAGCCTCAAGAGCGTGCAGAAGGCCGCGCGCGAGGGCGTCCGCCAGCACGCGGAGGACGTGGGCGCCTGGGCCATCCCCGTGCTCAAGACCGTCGCGCAGACCGGCGACGGCATCCCCGAGCTGGCGGAGACGCTGGACCGCCACCGCGCCTGGCTGGAGGCCAGCGGCGAGCTGAGCCGCCGGCGCCGCGCGCGCCTGGCGGAGCGGGTGCGCGCGGTGGTGGAGCGGCGGCTGCGGCGGCTGGCGTGGCTGCGCGGCCCCGGCGAGCGCATCCTGGAGGAGTCGCTCCCCGCGCTGGAGTCCGGCGAGGTCTCGCCCTACGCGGTGGCGGACCGCATCGTGACGGAGCTGGGCATCGCCCGCTGACCGCTCGTCACCCCTGGCTTGACGCGGGCCTGCATCCCCCGCATCGGTCAGCGCGAACGCGGCGGGAGGCCGGGTGTATGCGCGCGGGGCGCGGCGGGAGTGGAGCGGCGGTTGCAGCTTCGGTAGATTACGGCAGGAACGATCGGGAGACGGTCCGGAACCCGTTGAACAGGATATCGGGACGATGAGCGTCGTGGACGGAGCGCCGCAGGCGAAGCTGCTGGAAGCCCTGCGCGAGAAGGACCGGGAGATCGAGCGGCTCAAGGGCAGCCTGGCCGCGTGGGAGGGCGCCTTCGAGCGCACGTCCCGCCGCGCGCCCAACCAGGGCGAGCCGGTGCGCGGCGTACCCGTGGACGCGCCGTTCACCACCATCTCCGGCGCGCCGGTGGAGCCGCTGTACACGCCGCTGGACCGCCCCACCGCGGGGGCGGAGGAGGCCGCGTACTACAACGAGCGCCTGGGCTTTCCCGGCGAGTTCCCGTACACGCGCGGGCCGTACGGCACCATGTACCGCACCCGGCTCTGGACCATGCGCCAGTTCGCCGGGTTCGGCACCGCGGAAGAGACCAACGCGCGCTACCACTTCCTGCTGGGCCGCGGGCAGACGGGCCTGTCCGTCGCCTTCGACTTTCCCACGCTGATGGGCTACGACAGCGACCATCCGCGCTCCCTGGGCGAGGTGGGCAAGTGCGGCGTGGCCATCAGCTCGCTGGACGACATGGAGACGCTGTTCAGCGGCATCCCGCTGGACAGGGTCTCCGTGTCCATGACCATCAACGGACCCGCCATCATCCTGTTCTGCTTCTACATGGTGGCGGCGGAGAAGCAGGGCGTGCCGTTCGAGAAGCTGCGCGGCACGGTGCAGAACGACATCCTCAAGGAGTACCAGGCGCAGCACGCCTGGGTGTTCCCGCCGGAGCCGGCGCTGCGCCTGATCGTGGACATGTTCGAGTGGTGCAGCGCCCACGCGCCCAAGTACAACCCCATCTCCATCAGCGGCTACCACATCCGCGAGGCGGGCGCCACCGCCGCGCAGGAGCTGGCGTACACGCTGCGCAACGGCTTCGAGTACGTGCGCCGCGGCATCGAGCGCGGGCTGGACGTGGATGACTTCGCGCCGCGGCTCAGCTTCTTCTGGGACGTCCACAACGACTTCTTCGAGGAGATCGCCAAGAACCGCGCCGCGCGCCGCATCTGGGCGCGCCACCTGCGCGACGTGTACGGCGCCCGGAACCCCGAGAGCTGGCGCCTGCGCACGCACGCGCAGACCGCGGGCGTCACGCTGACCGCGCAGCAGCCGGAGAACAACATCGTGCGGGTGGCCTACCAGGCCATGGCGGCGGTGCTGGGCGGCACGCAGAGCCTGCACACCAACTCCATGGACGAGACGCTGGCGCTGCCCACGGAGCGGGCGGTGCAGGTGGCGCTGCGCACCCAGCAGGTGCTGGCGTACGAGACGGGCGTTGCCGGCACCATCGACCCGCTGGCCGGCTCCTACTACGTGGAGGCGCTCACCGACCGCATGGAGGAGGAGGCCGAGCGCATCTTCGCGGAGATCGAGAAGCTGGGCGGCGTGGTGCCGGGCATCGAGGTGGGGTACTTCCAGCGCGAGATTGCCCGCAGCGCCTTCCGCCAGCAGCGCGAGATCGAGAACAACGAGCGGGTGATCGTGGGCGTCAACGAGTTCACGGTCGAGGGCGAGGAGCTGGAGATCCCGCTGCTCAAGATCACGGAAGAGGCGGAGCGGCGGCAGCGCGAGCGCATGGCCGGCATGCGCGCGCGCCGCGACCAGGCCGCGGTGGACGCCGCGCTGCGGGCGCTGCAGGACGCCGCGCGCGGCGACAGCAACGTGGTGCCGCCCATGCTGGACGCCGTGCGCGCCTACGCCACCCTCTACGAGATCCGCCACGCCCTGGAAGAGGTCTTCGGCGCCTACCAGGAGCCTGTGTTCTTCTGACCATTGATCCGGGGGGCGGGATGAAGCTGCGCGTCGTGGTGCACGAGGAGGAGGAGGGCGGCTACTGGGCGGAGGTTCCCTCCATTCCCGGCTGCGCCACCCAGGGGGAGACGTTCGAGGAGCTGCTTTCCAACCTGTACGAAGCCGTGGAGGCCTGCCTTTCCGTCGATATAGAGGAGGCTTCCACTCCCGCGGGTTCGCGCATCGTGGAGATCGCCGTGTGAAGCCGCTGTCGGGCAAGGAGCTCGGCAGTCTGCTCGAAGCCCGCGGTTGGGAGCTGGCACGGGTCCACGGAAGCCACCACGTGTATCGCAAGTCGGGTCACATGGAGCGCATTTCCGTTCCCGTGCACGGGAACAAGCCTCTCAAGCCCGGGCTCCAGCGCCACCTGATGAAGATCGCGGGAATCCTGCCCGAGGACCTCTGATAGATCAGTCGTCCGCTGCTTCAGATGGAGAGATTGCGCGCGTAAGGAGCGGCTACAGAACGCACTTGGCCTATGCGGCGCGGTTGCTTGTAAAGCAGCCGCGCCGCTTTTAGCTTCGATGTAACAGACCAGGAAAGGAGCCCGTCGTGACGACCAGAAAGAAGCTGCCGCCCGTCATACAGTCTCCACCCGTGAAGGGGACGTTGAAGGTGCAGGATATCCGCCGGGCGGTCCGATTCGTTCGCGAAGCCCGCATGAAGGGCCGGTTGGAGCCGACGGCTGCGGGAAAGTAGCCTCGACGTGCGTCATTTCTCGAACGCAGCATCCATGTAGTTCAACCTCCAGCGGGTGGCGGCGGCATGCGACGGGCGTACGATGACCAGGTCTTCGTGAACTGCCCGTTCGACGACGAGTACCGTCCCTTCTTCCAGGCACTCCTCTTCACCGTCCACGCCTGCGGAATGGTTGCGCGTTCCGCCCTGGAGGTCGACGACGGCGCGGAGGTACGGATCGACAAGATCGCCCGCATCATCGCCGAGTGCCGGCACGGAATTCACGACCTGTCGCGGATCGAGCCGGACGAGCGCTCCGGCTATCCCCGGATGAACATGCCGTTCGAGCTGGGCCTGTTCCTGGGCGCCAAGCGCTACGGCGACCCACGCCAGAAGCGGAAGACCTGCATCATCTTCGATCGCGAGCGATACCGGTATCAGCAGTTCCTGTCGGACCTCGCCGGCCACGATATCCGCGCTCACCATGGTCAGCCGGATGAGCTCATCCGTGCCGTTCGCAACGGCCTGGCATCGACGCGCCCGGCCCACGTGCTTCTCCCGTCCGGCAGGAGCATGGCGGAGGGGTACGCGATGTTCCGGGCCGATCTCCCCCGCCTCTGCCACCGCCTGCGGCTGGACCCGGCCGACCTCGGCCACCGGGACCTTGCCTGGGTGATCACCGAGTGGCTGCAGCAGAACCCGGGGCACGAGCACTCCGCGAACTGACCTGAGCTGGCTTGCCTTGCCAACTGCCGCTTCTCATCCGCGCCCGAATGCCTGAACAGACCACCCTGCCACCCATCGTCTCACGCGCAGCAGCGCACGCGCAACGCACCGCCGTCGTCGCGCCGGAGGGGGCGTTCACGTACGCGGAGCTGCTGGAGGCGTCGGGGCGGGTGGCGGCGGCGCTGCTGGGGGGGGCGGACGACCTGCGGGAGGCGCGGGTGGCGTTCCTGGCGCCGCCGGGGTGGCACTACGTGGCGGTGCAGTGGGGCGTGTGGCGCGCGGGGGGCATCGCGGTGCCGCTGGCGGTGTCGCATCCGCCCGCGGAGCTGGAGTACGTGATCGGCGACGCGGACGCGGCGATCGTCGTGGCGCACCCGGATTTCGCGGAGGTGCTGCGGCCCATCGCAGAGCGCATGGGGCGGCGGTTCGTGCCGACCACGGAGGCGCTGGCCGCGGAGCCGGGGCCGCTGCCGGAGGTGGAGGACGCGCGGCGGGCGATGATGGTCTACACCAGCGGCACCACCGGCCGCCCCAAGGGCGTCGTCACCACGCACGCCAACGTCCGCGCGCAGGTCGAGTCGCTGGTGGCGGCGTGGGAGTGGAGCGCGGACGACCGCATCCTGCTGGTGCTGCCGCTGCACCACGTGCACGGCATCGTCAACGTGCTGTCGTGCGCGCTGTGGTCCGGCGCCGCGTGCGAGATCCTGCCCAGGTTCGACGCGGACGAGGTGTGGCGGGTGATCGAGTCGGGGCGGCTGACCCTGTTCATGGCCGTACCGACCATCTACTCGCGACTGGTCGCGGCCTGGGAGGCCGCGGACGCGGAGCGCCGCGCGCGCATGTCGGCGGGGTGCCGGCGCATGCGGCTGATGGTGTCCGGCTCCGCGGCGCTGCCGGTGCAGACGCTGGAGCGCTGGCGGGAGATCAGCGGCCACACGCTGCTGGAGCGCTACGGCATGACGGAGATCGGCATGGCGCTGTCCAACCCGCTGCACGGCGAGCGGCGCCCCGGCCACGTGGGGATGCCGCTGCCCGGCGTGGAAGTGCGGCTGGTGGACGAGGAGGGCCGGGACGTGGCGCCCGGCACGCCCGGCGAGATCGAGGTGCGCGGGCCTAACGTCTTCCTGGAGTACTGGCGGCGCCCGGACGCGACCGCGGAGGCGTTCCGCGGCGGCTGGTTCCGCACCGGCGACGTCGCCGTGGTGGAGGAGGGGGGATACCACCGCATCCTGGGGCGGCGGTCGGTGGACATCATCAAGTCCGGCGGCTACAAGATCTCCGCGCTGGAGATCGAGGAGGTGCTGCGCACGCACCCCGCCATCGCCGAGTGCGCCGTGGTGGGCGTGGAGGACGTGGACTGGGGCGAGCGCATCTGCGCGGCCGTCGAGCTGCGCGACGGCGCCGCGCTCGCGCTGCCGGACCTGCAGGCGTGGGCGCGTGGCCACCTGGCCCCCTACAAGCTGCCCCGCGACCTCCGCGCCGTCGCCGCGCTCCCCCGCAACGCCATGGGCAAGGTCACCAAGCCCGACGTGGCCAAGCTTTTCGCCAGTTGATTTGAGAGGGCTCCGCGTCGCGCACGGTGACGGCGAGGCATCCGTGCGTCACGACGAGCCCGGGCTCATGCGCAGAAGATCCTTCGGTCGCGCCATGATGTTGCGAGGGAATGGGTTCCGCGAGGCGCTCCCTCAGGATGACATCGTTGGCGGCAATCATCCCAAGAGAAGCAACCGCGCCCGGGGCAGGCATCTGCTCCGAGCGCGGTCGGCTTGCGTCAGGCGGGGCGGGGGGTGCGGGGGCGATCGTGCCCCCAGAGCCAGCGGACCGCCTGCCGCACGCGGGCCAGGCCCAGGTACCCGGCAATGCGCCAGGCCAGCAGCAGCAGCACCTGCAGCGCGATGATGCGCCCATCGAAGTGCCAGCTCGCGATGCCCGACACGATCAGGTTCACGTTCATCAGCGTGGCCAGGATGGCGGCGGGCACCACCAGCACGCCGCTGAAGAACGCGAGCGCCACCGCCAGCTCGAACAGCGGCAGGCCCACCGAAATGGCGCGGTCCAGCTCCAGCTCCAGCAGCAGCTCGGCAAAACGCCGGTAGCCCGGCACCCGCGTGCGCAGGTGGCCGTCGGCAATGGCGCGCAGCATCCCCTTCATGGGGTTGCCGGTCAGCCAGCCGCCGCGGACCTTGCCCAGGCCGAACTGCAGCCACACCAGGCCCAGGTACACGCGCAGCCCCAGCCAGATCGGCGAGGCGCAGGGATTCGAGAAAGGCCAGCGGGCGGCCTGGAGAGCGAGCTTGCGAAGGGCAGGCATGGTGGCCTCCGGGGGTGTCTGTAGGAACTCCGACCTGCAGTCCCAGGATAGCCCCACACGGATGGCCCCACAGTAGGAGAGACTACGGACGCGGGGGATGGGTTCGGCTTACGAACCCATCCCCCGCTTGCCTGATGGCGCTGTACGGGAATTCCGGACGAGAAAGGCGGTCAGGCGCAGCCGCCCTTGTACTGCTCGTAGCGGCCGGCGCCGTCGTCGTAACGCAACAGCGTGAACGGCGAACAGGCGGGGCCGTTGGTCACGATGCCGATGAAGGGCCACGCGGCGCCCTCTACCGTGTACATCGTGACGTCCACCTCCTCCGCCGCGTAGTACTCGTCGCAGTGGGGCTGGAGGTTGAGCGGCAGCCAGGCGCTGAACGGCTCCACGCCCACCTGCATGGCCGCGTTCGCGCACGCCCGCTCGCTCTCCGGCGTGCTCCCCTTCAGCGGCACCCACAGCACGACGCGCCGGCCGTTGGCGCGGCCCACCTCCAGCACCTCGCCTTCCACGCTGCCGGCGTCCGCCGGCCGGGGCGCGCTCCCGGCGGGGATGCGCGGCATCTCCAGGAACGGGCGATGGCCGGCCTGCACGCCGGCGGGCGGCGGCTCCGGCGCCTCTCCCGGGGCCCCCCGTCCGTCGTTGGCGCGGTCCCACCAGAGGTAGAACTCCGCCAGCGGCGAGCCCCGCCGCGCGCTGAAGGACCCCTCCGTGCGATTCATCGCGGCCGCGGTGGCGGAGTCGGGGTCGCCGGTCCGCGCGGCGGGGGGCTCGTCGCCGCCGGAGGACTCGCAGGCGGCGAGGATGGCGAGGAGGGCGAGCGGGAGGAGGCGCAGGCGGGGCATGCGGCGGGTCGGTCAGGAGGGCGGGGGCGCGGTCTCGTCCCACCACTGGCGCAGCAGGTTGGCGGCCACGCGCAGGCGGTACTCCGCGGTGGAGCGGACGTCGTCGATGGGGGTGATCTCGTCGCGGAGCACCTGCTGCGCGTCGGCGATGCCGCCGCCGGACGCCAGGCATTCCTCCGTGCGCGGCAGCCGCACCACCGTCGCCGCCACGCTGCCCAGCGCGATGCGGGGCCGCGGCCCGCGCACGGCCGCCATCACCACCTTGGAGATGGCCTGCGCCGCGCGCGTGCCCACCTTGCGGAACCACTGCGCGCCCTCGACGCGGGGAATCTCCACCGCGGCGATCAGCTCGTCCGGGCGCAGCACCGTGGCGCGGTAGCCGGTGAAGAAGCCGGCGAAGGGCACGGTCCGCTCGCCGTCCGCGCTGCGCAGCACCACCTCCGCGTCGGCGACGGCCAGCACGGGCAGCGTGTCGCCCGCGGGACTGGCGTTGGCGATGTTGCCCGCCAGCGTGCCGCGGTTCTGGATCTGCACGCCGCCCACCTCGCGCCCCGCGGCCGCCAGGATGGGCAGCCACTCCGCCACCTCCGGCGAGCGCACGATCTCCGTGTGCGTGGTCAGCCCGCCGATGCGCAGCCGGTCGCCGCGGACCTCGATGCCGCGCAGCTCGTCCAGTCCCCAGATGTCCAGGAAGCGTTTGGCGGGGTGGAGGCCGAACTCCAGCGCCACGTACACGTCCGTGCACCCCGCCAGCGGCACCAGCGGCCCGTCGTCCCGCAGCAGGCGCAGCGCGTCGTCGAGCGACGCGGGGCGCAGCAGCTCCATCTCGTGGATGGCCGTCCTCATCCGGCCGCCTTTTCCACGGCGCGGTAGATGGCCTCGTAGCCGGTGCAGCGGCACAGGTTGCCGGCCAGCCCGCGGCGGACGTCGTCCAGCGACGGCTTCTCGCCCAGCGCCAGGGCGGCCATGATCATTCCCGGCGTGCAGATGCCGCACTGCGCGCCGCTCAACTCCGCGAACGCGCACTGCAGCGGGTGCTCGCCGCCCAGTCCCTCGATGGTGCGGACGTCGGCATCCTCCACCTGCGCGAAGGGCACCAGGCAGGACACCACCGGCTGCCCGTCCACCAGCACGGTGCAGGCGCCGCACTCGCCCTCGCCGCAGCCCTCCTTGGTGCCGGTCAGCGCGCACTCCTCGCGCAGCACGTCCAGCAGGCGCTTCATGGGGTGGGCGTGGACCTCCGCCTCGCGGCCGTTCAGGATCAGGCGCATGCCGCCTCCATCACCCGCTCGGGGATGGCGGGGATGTCGCGCACGTCCAGGCCCAGGTGGCGGATGGCGTTGACCAGCGCGGGCGCGGGGCCGTCGATGGGCATCTCGCCCACGCCCTTGGCGCCGAAGGGGCCGTAGGTGGTCGGGTTCTCGAGCACGATCACGTCCAGGCGCGGCGTGTCCAGGGTGGTGGGGATGGTGTAGTTGGTGAGCTGCGCGTTGACCATGGCCCCGTCGCGCGTGACGACGTGCTCGTTGAGCGCCCAGCCCACGCCCTGCGCGGTGCCGCCCTCGATCTGCCCGACGACCATCGTGGGATGGATCGCCTTGCCGATCTCGTGCACGACGGTGACGCGCGTCGGCCGCACCTCGTAGGTGACGGGGTCCAGCTCCACCTCCGCCACGTCGCACCCCCATCCGTAGGCGGCGTAGGCGTCGCCGGCGTACTCGGTGTCGTCCCAGGTGATCTCGTCCGGCTTGTCGTACTGCTTGGTCACCACCAGCGGCCCGTGGCGGCGCACGTACTCGCCGGGCGAGAGGCCGCCCAGCTTCTCGCGCATCTCCTCCGCGCAGCGCTGCAGGATGCCGCCGACGACCATGCAGGTGCGGCTGGCCACGGTGGGGCCGCTGTCCGGCACGGCGGCGGTGTCCGGCTGCGCCACCTCGACGGACTCGTAGGGGATGCCGAGCGCGTCCGCCACGATCTGCGCGTGCATGGTCCGCGTGCCCTGGCCCATCTCCACGCTGGCGGTCAGGATGCGCGCGCCGGTCTCCGTGGCCTCCAGCGACGCCTTGGACTTCAGGTGCACCTCGCCGCTGCCGGTGAACCCGGAGCCGTGGAAGAAGAGCGAGAGGCCGATGCCGCGGTGGGTCCCCGCGTACTCCGCGCGCTTGCGGTGGAAGTCGGAGGCTTCGACGCCGGCGCGCAGGGCCTGGAGCGCGCTGCAGTCGTCGCCCATGCGCTGGCCGGTGGCGGTGGTGTCGCCGGGCCGCAGCGCGTTGAGCTCGCGGAAGGCCACGGGGTCCATGCCCAGCGCCTCGGCCACGCGCTCCATGTGCACCTCCACCGCGAACTGCGTCTGCGGCGCGCCGAAGCCGCGGAAGGCGCCGTTAGGCGGCGAGTGGGTCATCACCGCGCGGCCCTCGATGCGCGTGTTGTCGCAGCGGTAGGGCCCGGCGGCGTGGATGCAGCCGCGGGAGAGCACGACGGGGCTCAGGGTCACGTAGGCGCCGCCGTCCATCAGCACGTCCACGTCCATGGCCACGATAGTCCCGTCCCGCATCACCCCGGTGCGGTGGCGGATGATGGAGGGATGCCGCTTGGTCGTCGCGAGCATGTCCTCCACGCGGTCGTAGACGATCTTGACCGGGCGCCCCGCCTTGCGCGCCAGCAGGGCCGCGTGCCCGGCGATGAGGTTGGGATACTCCTCCTTGCCGCCGAAGCCGCCGCCCGTCTCCATCTGGACGACGCGCACTTTGTCGTCGGGCAGCTCCAACAGCGGCTTGAGCGCCTTGTGCACGTAGTAGGGGCACTGCAGCGAGCCGTAGACCGTCATTCCCCCGTTGGCCTCCGGCACCGCGATGACGCCGTTGGTCTCGATGTAGACGTGCTCCTGGCTGCCGGTGCGGTAGGTGCCCTCCACCACCAGGTCCGCGGTCTCCAGCGCCCGCTCCACGTGGCCCTTGCGGATGCGGATGTGCTTGAAGACGCGGTCCGACCGTTCGGGATCGAAGAGCGGCTCCAGCGGCTCGTAGTCGATGACGACGTTGGC
>DASTLD010000116.1:0-2407 GCA_035715345.1 Longimicrobium sp. | reverse complement strand
GCGCCGGCCAGGGTCACCGCCGCCGCCGCGCCCTCCACGCCCAGCCAGCCGGCCAGCGGCACCCCCACCGCCACGCTGGAGACGGCCGCCGCCAGGTAGGTCACGAACACGGCGCGCAGCCGGTCGTGCACCTTGAGCGCGCTCACGTACCCCACCGACACCACGTTGAAGAGGGGGCCCACCGCCAGGATGAGCCCCGCCGGGGCCAGGCCGGTGTAGCGGCCGCCGTAGAGCCACGCCGTGACCGGGTCGATGGCCACCCACACGGCCGCGAAGTACAGCGCCGTCAGGCCCAGCCCCGCGAAGACGTAGCGATGCAGGAGGGAGAGGAACCGGCCCTGGCCGTGCGTGCGCAGCGTGCCGCTCAGCCGCGGCAGCAGCGACACCGCCGCCGCGGAGAGCACGTGCCGCACCGGCAGCACCAGGTTGGACACGGCGCGGAAGGCGGCCGCGCCGTGCAGCCCCACCAGCGGCGCCAGCGCGATGTAGAAGATATTGTTGGGCAGCCAGTTGAGGAAGTGCGAGGGCACTCCCCAGGCCGCGTACGCGCCGTACTGGCGCGCCATGCGGCGCAGCCCGCCGCCGCGGCGCAGCACCCCCCAGGTGGGGCGCAGCAGCGCCACCAGCAGCACCGAGAGGGAGAAGGTCGCCGCCCCGGCCGCCGCCAGCGCGGTGAACACCGTGAGCGCGCCGGCGCGCTGCAGCAGCACCAGCACCCCGGTGGTCAGCGCCAGGTTGGCGGCGCCCGCCGCCACCGCCCAGGTCTCGCGCGCCAGCACGTAGGTGGCGCGGCGGGCCAGGATCAGCGCCAGCGCGCCCGGCGCCGCCAGCGCCAGGCCGCCGACGGCCGCCGCCAGCGGGCGCATGCCGAGCGCCAGCGCGCCCAGCGCCGCCAGGCCCAGCGTCCCGGCGACCACGAGCGCGAGCGCGGCGTTCAGCGCCGTGGCCGCGCCCAGGTAGCCGCGCGGGTCGCCGCCGTCCGCCGCGCCGCGGCCGATCAGCATGGGCTCGATGATGGTGGCCGTCTGCACCAGCACCAGCAGCGCCAGGATGGCGGACGCGACCGCGTGCGTGCCGAACGCGTCCGGCGAGAGCCAGCGCGCCAGCAGGACGGTGGTCACGAAGACGGTGCCGGCGTAGAAGGCCTGGTCGGCGACGGCCGCGAGCATGCGGCCGCCCGACCGCTCGCGGGCGGGGCGGGATGGAGACGCGTGCCCGGCCGCGGGGGCGGCGGGCACGCCGAGGGTGGCCTGCGTCACTTCGAGGGTCAGCTCGCGCGGGGCAGCCAGGCCCGGAGCTGCGCGCCCGCGGCGCGGCGCTCGTCCGCCACCGCCTCGGGCCCCAGCGGCACGAAGGCGGCCTCCAGGCGCAGCACGCGCACGCCCAGCGCCTCCAGCCGCGCCAGCACCGCCGCGCTGGGCACGGCGTCGCTGCCGCACACCACCGCGCCCACGCCGGCGCCGGCCACCCGCTCCTCCAGCTGCGAGCCCGGCGCCAGCACCGGCAGCCCGGCCACCAGGCGGCCCTGCATGGCCTCGTCCTCGTGCACGAAGCCCACCACCTGGACGTCGCCCGCCAGGCGGTGCAGCGCCTGCAGCAGCAGGTCCGACTCGCTGGCCGCGCCGTACACCAGCACCGGGGTGCGCGCCGGCGGCACCATGCGCGTGCGCACGCGGTCCAGCGAGCGGAACGACGCCCGCGCGGCCAGCGCCACGCTGCAGGTCAGCAGCAGGTCCAGCACGAACACGGAGCGGGGGATGTGCGTGGCCCGGGACAGCAGGAACATGGCGGCCACCACCAGCAGCTCGGCCAGCACCGCGCCCCGGACCACCCGGTGCACGTCCGCCAGCTCCGCGCGGTGCCACACGCCGCGGTACACGCGCGAGTAGTGGAAGGCCAGCAGCTTGAGCGCCACGGCCGGCAGCAGGACCGTCTGCGCCACCGCCGCCGCAGGCCCCGGCACGGAGCCCTCGTAGTAGATGATGAAGGCGCCGTACAGCGCCAGCGCAAAGAGCGCGGCGTCCAGCGCGATCTCCAGCCCGCGTCGCGCCAGCAGCAGCTCGCGGAAGATGGCGCCGCGCCGCAGCGCCTCGCCGCGCGGGGCGTCCTCATAGCGGTACAGCGTGCTCAGGTACCCCGCGAAGAGCAGCGCCGCGCAGAGCAGGCAGGCGCCCAGCCACATGCCCACCTCCGCCTGGCCGGCGTGGGCCGCGGCCCAGGCCGTGCCCAGCGCCGCGGCGCCGCAGGCGTACAGGAACACCGCCGCGCCCGCCTCGGAAAAGCCCATGGCCACCAGGCGGTGCGTCACGTGGTCGCGCCCGCCCATGGTCACGCGGCGGTCGTGCAGCGTGCGGACCACGGTGACCAGCGTGGTGTCCACCACCGGCACCAGCAGCACCAGCATGGG
>DASTLD010000115.1:0-4591 GCA_035715345.1 Longimicrobium sp. | reverse complement strand
CGGCGCCGTTCATCCCACGGCGGAGGTGCTGCGCGCCGCCATCTGGGCGGTGGGGCCCGCGCCCGGCATCCGCACGGTCTCGTCGTCGTTCTACATGCTCGTCCCCCCCTTCCGCGGGGCGGAGGCGGAGGTGCTCACCTTCTCCGACGCCGGCGTGGTGCCGGACCCCGACGCCGCGCAGCTGGCCGACATTGCCCTGGCCGCCGCCGACGCGCGCCGCAGGGTGGTGGGCGACGAGCCGCGCGTGGCCTTCCTCTCCTACTCCACCCTGGGCAGCGCGGGCGGGCCTTCCGTCGAGAAGGTGCGCGAGGCGCTGCGCATCTTCCGCGACAAGGCGCCGGACGTGGCCGCGGACGGCGAGCTGCAGGGCGACGCCGCGCTCATCGAGTCCGTCGCCGCGCGCAAGGCGCCCGGCTCGCCCGTGGCGGGCCGGGCGAACGTGCTCGTCTTCCCCGACCTGGACGCGGGCAACATCGCCTACAAGCTGGTGCAGCGCCTGGGCGGGGCGGAGGCGCTGGGGCCCATCGTCCAGGGGCTGGCGCGGCCGTGCAATGACCTTTCCCGCGGCGCCTCGTCAGACGACATCGTGAACGTCGCCTGCATCACCGCCCTGATGGCGCGGTGACACACGGAAACGGCGGCATGGTTGCGCGGCACCGCGCCACGCCCTAGCGTGTCATCCTCGAACGGCGCCGCACGTGCGCACCGGACGCAAGCCGCGGCAGGTGGCACATCGCTTGCCCCCGCGCCGCCCCGGGCGGGTCAGAATCAGAACCGAGGACAGCCGAGGAGCCATGAGCTTCCAGACGAGCAAGCAGAACGGCGTGGTGGTGGTGGACGTGGACGGGCAGCTCATCGTGGGCAACCGGCAGGAGCTCAAGCAGAAGGTGCTCGACGAGCTGGAGGGCGGCGAGCGCAAGTTCCTGATCGACTTTTCCAACACCGGCTACATCGACTCCTCGGGCCTGGGCGTCCTGGTCAGCCTGTCCAAGAAGATCCGCGAGCAGGGCGGGGAGCTGCGCCTGGCCAACCTCAACGAGGACCTGCGCACGCTGTTCGAGCTGACCAAGCTGGACACGCTGTTCAACATCGCCGACTCGCGCGACGAGGCCCTCGCGGGCTTCTGAGCACGGCACCATGCACGGCGGGCCGCTCCCCGCGACCGGGAGGCGGCCCGGCCGACAGTTGCGAATGACCATTCCTTCCGCCCCCTGACGCGCATGGCCACCATCCCGGCCCCCTGCGCGTTCACGCTGGAGCTTCCCAGCGACCTGCGCCTGATCGAGGCCGCCGTCGGCTACCTCACGGACCGGCTGCGGGCCTACCAGTACAACGGCTCGCGTCTCACGCTCAACTTCCGCGTAGGCATTGCCGAGGCGCTGGCAAACGCCATGCTCTACGGCAACGGCGGCGACGCCGCCAAGCGCGTGCGCGTGGAGGTGGAGCTGAGCGACGAGGAGGTGTCCGTCCTGGTGCGCGACGAGGGCAGCGGCTTCGACCCCGACGCGGTGCCGGACCCCACGCTCCCGGAGAACCTGGACAGCTCCGGCGGCCGGGGCATCTTCCTGATCCGGGAGCTGATGGACGAAGTGGACTACGGCGAGTGCGGAAACTGCGTTCGCCTGGTGCTGCGCCGACACGACGAGGTGCGGCGGGCTTCGGGCGCGTGACCCCCCTGCTCCTGGTGCCAGCCGCCGCTCCTGCCGCCCCCCGCCTGTCTCCCCACGCGCGCGAGGTCATCGCCGACTTCCGCGCGGCCTTTCCGCGCGCCCGTGTCTGGCAGCGCGCGGGCGATGCGTGGGCCCCGGCGGAGGGCACGGACCCGTCCGCGGAGCCGGGCGTGTACGCGGTGGACGTGCCGGGGCAGACGCTGCGCCTGGAGATCCCCGGCGCGGGGGCGGACGAGGCGGCGGCGGCCGCGCGGTTCCTGGCCAGCGCCCTGGGCCGCGCCGCGCGCCACCACGACGAGATCAACGCCTTCGGGCAGGAGATCGCGGACCGCTACGAGGAGATCACCCTCCTGTACGGCATCAGCGAGATCCTGGGCTCCTTCATCTCCCTGGACGACGCCGCGCGCATCATCCTGGGCGAGGTGGCGGACACGCTGGGCGCCGGCCGCGCCGCGCTGTGGGTGCACGACGCGGAGACGGGGATGCTGAACCTGGCCGCCGCGGAGGGCGGCGAGGGGCAGACGCGGCCCATCCCGGCCGACGATCCCTGCTCCGTGACCGCCGCCGTGTTCCGCGAGGGCCGCCCCGTGATCCTGGCGCCGGGCGAGGAGTACCAGCGCGAGGGGTGCGCGGACGAGGAGCGGCTGCGCGGCTCCTTCCTGTCCGTCCCGGTCAGCTACACGCCGCCGGAGGGCGAGGCGCGCAAGGTGGGCGTCATCAACCTGGTGGGGCGGCACGCGGGGCAGGGCTTCTCCGCCGGCAACATGAAGCTGCTCTCCGCCATCGCCAGCCAGATCGGCGCGGCGGTGGAGAACAACCGGCTGATCGCGGAGAGCCTGCGCCAGCAGCGCCTGGACCGCGAGCTGGAGCTGGCGCACGACCTCCAGCTCAAGCTGCTGCCCCCGCTGGAGCAGTTCGCCGGCTTTGCGCAGGTGGCCGCCCGCTGCGTGCCCGCGGAGAGCGTGGGCGGCGACTTCTACCACCTGTTCCGGCTGCCGGGCAACCGGCTGGGCGTGCTGATCGGCGACGTGTCCAGCCACGGCTTCGGCGCGGCGCTGATCATGGCGCTGACCATCAGCGCCGTGGCCATCCACGCCTCCGAGGGCGACCTGCCCAGCGAGGTGCTGCGCCGCACCCACCGCGCCGTGGCCGACGAGCTGGAGACCACGGAGATGTACCTCACGCTGTTCTACGCCGTGATCGACCCGGCGGCGGGCACGCTCTGCTACTCCAACTGCGGCCACTCGCACGCCTTCCGCGTGACCGGCGACGGGCAGGCGCAGCGGCTGGCCGCCACCGACCCGCCCTTCGGCATCGTGGACCAGGACACCTACGCCGAGGCCACGGTGCCGTGGACGTCCGGGCAGGACCTGCTCTTCCTCTTCACGGACGGCCTGTCCGACGCGCTGGACGCGGGCGAGGTGGAGGGCGAGCGCATCCTGGTGGACGAGGTGGTGCGGCTGCGGGCGGAGGCGCCGGAGCACGTCTGCCGCCGCCTGTTCGCCCTGGCGGGCGAGGCCACGCGCGTGCCGCCGGACGACCGCACGGTGGTCGTGGTCCGCATCTGAGCCCGCCGGTGCCCCCCCGCGACCGCCCCGGCGAGCTGCCGCGCGCCAAGCGCTCGCTGGGGCAGAACTTCCTGATCGATCCCAACATCCAGCGCCGCATCGTGGACGCGCTGGACCCCGGCCCCGACGACGAGGTGCTGGAGATCGGCCCCGGACCCGGCGCGCTGACCTGGCACCTGGCCCCGCGCGCGCGCCGCCTCGTCCTCGTGGAGCTGGACGACGCGCTGGTCGAGCGCCTGCGCGGCGACTTCGCGGACCAGCCGCACGTGGAGGTGATCCACGCGGACGTGCTGGACGTGCCGCTGGAGCGGGTGACCGCGGACCCGGCGCGCCTCAAGGTGGTGGGCAACATCCCCTACAACATCACCACCCCCATCCTCTTCAGCCTGCTGGAGCGGCGGCCGCGCCCGCGCGAGATCGTGCTGATGGTGCAGCGCGAGGTGGCGGACCGCATCCTGGCGCCGGAGGGCAGCAAGACCTACGGCGCGCTGGCGGTGGGCGTGCGCGCGGTCGCGGACGTCAAACGGGTGCTGAACGTCAGCAAGAACGCCTTCCGCCCCGCGCCGGACGTCATGTCCACGGTGATCAGGATCGTTCCCCACGATCCCCCGCGGACCACCGAGGCGGAGGAGGAGGCCCTGCGCCGCCTGACCCGCGCGGCGTTCGGCCAGCGCCGCAAGCAGTTCCAGCGCATCCTGCGCGACGCGTACGACCTGTCTCCAGAGCAGGTGGAGGAGATCGGGCGGCGCGTGGGCATGGACCTGCAGGCCCGCCCCGAATCGTTTTCCCCCGAGCGGTTCATCGACCTGGCCCGCGCGCTCGCCGCGCCGGAGTAGGCCCGTCCCGCGCCCTCCCCGGGCGCTCGCCGCCGGCCGGCAGGCTGCCGCGCCGAATGCGCCGTCATCTCCCCGCAGGCGCTCCGTCTGAGCCGGATCAACCCCTCGGAAATCAAAGGCGCGCACCCGGGGTGACAGCGGGCAAACGTGCTTGTTGCAACATCTTGCGCGATCCGGTGGACCCCGTTAGAAAGGCGGAATCCAGCATCTCCACCGCCTCTGGGGAGGGGGTGGGGTGCGCCATTGACGTGGGTGCGTCATTGGCTTACATTCCTGGGCGCGTGGGAGGTGGGCGCAATGGAGATCATCGAGACCCCGGTGTTCACCCGGCGCGTAACGGAGCTGATGACGGACGCCGAGTACCACGCGCTCCAGCAGGTGCTGCTGGACCGGCCCGAGCTGGGGGCCATCGTTGCAGGCACGGGCGGGCTGCGCAAGGCGCGCTGGGGCGTGGCAGGGCGCGGCAAGAGCGGCGGGGTGCGCGTCATCTACTACTGGGCGGTGGCGCCGGGCGTGC
>DASTLD010000114.1:0-3441 GCA_035715345.1 Longimicrobium sp. | reverse complement strand
GCTGAGCTCGCCCAGGCTGTGCACCGCCTCGGAGATCGCGCCCCCGGCGGTGTCGAAGATGGCCTCCACCACCCGCCCGGCCGCGGCCCGGCTCAGGTTGGCTTTCTCGGCCACCTTCTCGATGAACTCGGACTTGTTCATTGGGTCCTCTCCGCAGCGTAGCGGGTTGACGTTCAGGCGGCCGAAAGGTCCGCCGCGCGCGGCGTGATGCAAACGCGGTTCCACTCCGGGCCGCGCCATTGCTGGGATTAGCTCGAATCGTGGCCGGCGGGCGCACCCCGCCCACTTCGCGAACATCGGCGCCAGCACTGGGCTGAACGCGAAACGCCTCCCGCGCGGCGGATGCGCGGGAGGCGTAAGCGGTTGCGGCGAGGTGCGTTGTGCGCCGCTCCGGGCCGGGCGCCGCCCGGGTCCTACTCGCGCCGGAAGCCCTGGCGGAACGAGTCCATCACGCGCCGCGCGGCGTCCTGCGCGTGGCCGAACGCCTCCTTCGCGGTCTCGCGGTACGACTGCGCGGCGGCGGCCACGTCCTCGCGGTAGGCGGCGTCCGGCTCGCCGCGGCGCCGGTAGTCGCCCGACAGGATGCGCTCGTAGGCGCCGCTCTCGAACCAGTTGCGCATCTCCGCCACGCGGATCACGGGGGCGGGGTGGGTCAGCGCCAGCGTGTTGAGCACCTTGAACACCTGGTCCGCCAGGTCGCCGGTCTCGCGGTACTCCTCCGCCTGCGCGATGAAGTCGGCCACGTTCGCCTCGCCGCCGGCGCCGCCCGCGAACTTGAGCATGGTGCCGAAGCCGGGGTCGGCGTTCTGCACGGCCAGGATGCCCGCGCGGTCGCACGACAGCTCCGCCTTGCGGTACCACTCCATCAGCGCCATCAGCACCACGCGCGCGGCCAGCCCCACGATGGGAAAGCCCGTCTGCGCCAGCTGGTACAGCACCGTCATCATGGTGATGTAGAGCGGGTGCCCGCTCAGCACGTGGGCGATCTCGTGGCCCAGCACGAAGCGCAGCTCGTCGTCGTCCAGCTTCTCCACCAGCTCGGAGTTGAGGACGATGAACGGGTGCTGCATGCCGAACGCGAACGCGTTGATCTGCGTGTTCTGCTGCACGTACAGCGGGTACGCGGGCGAGTCCAGCGTGCGCAGCGCGTCCTGGTAGGCGTGGTGGATGCGCGTGAACTGCGTGGGGCCCACGCGCACCGCGCCGGACAGGAAGGCCAGGCGCAGCGGCTTCTCGCCGAAGAAGCCGAACAGCTTGCGCAGCACCTCGTCGAAGACGGGGATGCGGCGCAGGGCGTTGAGCGCGGCGCGGTCCGCCGGGTGCTCCCAGCTGCGCGGGTCGATCTGGGTCAGCACGCGCGTGGCGCGGATCGGCTCGGTCATGGGGTGATCGGATCGGGTCGGGAGATTGCGGACGGGGGTGCGTGGGGGTACGATGCGGGCGCCGGGCGGTTTCAGGGAACCCCGCGCGCCGGCGGCTGTATACCCTGTACCGCGAAAAGGTTGTTTCCGCCGCTCTACCGCGTTGCGAGGGAGCGGCTTAGATTCTCCCCCCGCAATGCCCTGCGCGGACGCGCCGGTGCACCTGCTCTCCCGACGCGGTCCGTTCTTCCACCCATCTTGGAGGCTTCGCCATGCGCCGTCAACGCATTGCCACCCTGCTGTCCGCGCTGGTCGTGTCCGCCCTGCTGCCCCTGGCGGGCAGCGCGCAGCAGAACTCGGACTACCGCGGCACCTGGGTGCTGAACCGGCAGGCCAGCGACGACATCAACGTGGCCATCAACCGGGCCATCGCGCCGATGAACGTGCTGGTTCGCCAGATCGCGCGGCCGCGGCTGCGCAGCACCAACACGGCGTATCCCCGCATCACCATCGCGTTCGACAACAACAACATCCGCGTGGACATGCAGGGCCGTCCCTCGGTGTCGTCGCCGGCCAGCGGCGCGCCGGTGCTGTGGCAGCGCGAGACCGGCCGCACGTGCACGCAGGTGCGCGGCGACTGCATCCGCGTCACGAGCGAGTGGGAGAACGGCAAGCTGGAGCAGACCTTCCAGGCGGACGACGGGCGCCGCGTGAACCTGTACTCGCTGAGCGCGGACGGCCGCACGCTGACCATGAACGTCACCATCACCAGCGAGAAGCTGGAGCGCCCGCTGACCTACAAGCTGGTCTACAACCGCGGCTCCTGATCCGCGGCGCGGTGCGATGAACGAGCGGGGCGGCCGACGATCGGCCGCCCCGCTCGCGTTGGGGCCCTCACCCTGCGTGCCCCGTCGGCGCGCGACTTCGTCGCGTCCGCCGGGGCACGCTGTCCCTCTCCCACAAACTGCGTGGGAGAGGGAGAACGGTGGTGCGCGCTGCAATCTGCCGTGGCAGGGCAGCCCGTAGAGACGCCCCGGCGGGGCGTCTCTACCATGGAAATGCGCGGATCGGCGCTCCGCACACGGCTCTTCCCCGTTCAGTCCGCGCAGGCGGACTTCGTGTTTTCTCAGGCGCGGTTCAACCGCCGGCTCGAGGCGGTCGCCGCGCTCAGGCATCTACCTCCGCGCTGCTCTACTTCGTACCTCGTACTTCGTACCTCGTACCAAACGCATTCCCGCACTCCCGCCCTTGTCACCGTGCGCGGTCGGGATGCGTCGGCTCGTCCTGGGCCAGCTCGGCGGGGAGCAGGGTGGGGTGCACGCCGGGGACGGTTTCCCACGCGTCGAAGACCTCGGCGTAGCGCAGGCCGTAGGGCGCGGCGCTCTGGCGCAGGCGGCGCTCCATCCACTCGCGGTCGCCAAAGCCGATGCCGGCGCGGTAGAAGGCCGCCAGCTCGTTGATCTTCTCCAGCCACGGCTCCACGTCCACCGCCACCGTGGGCAGCCGCGAGTGCGCGCCGCGGTAGGTGAACACGGGGGAGGGCACGCGGTGCGGCGGCAGCGGCGCCACCTGCTTGGCGATGCGCGCCAGCGTGATGGCGTCGCGGAAGATCTTGCCGCACGCCTGGTGGTCGGGGTGCCGCATGCCGCGGCCCCACGACTCGCCCCAGGTCAGGACGGCGTCGGGGCGGACGTCGGCGATGAGCCGCGCCACCTCGCGCGCGGAGGCGGGCGTGGCCTCCACCGCGCAGTCCGGGAAGTCCAGGAAGCGGGTCTCCACGCCCAGGATCTCGCCGGCCTGCTGGCCCTGCGCCTCGCGGCGGCGCGCCACCTCGTCGGTGGGCAGCGGGCCGAACGCCTCCGTCATCTCCCCGCGCGTGAGCCAGACGACCACCACGCGGTCGCCCCGCGCGCGCTGGGCCAGCAGCGTGCCCGCGGCGCCCACCTCGTCGTCCGGGTGCGCCAGCCCCACCAGCAGCGTCTTCCGCTCCGCCATCCCGTCCTCCGCCCCGGGTGCCGTCTTTCAGCGCGAGAACGGAAGGTTTCGCGGACGCGGGCGTGCCGCAAGCGGGCCCTCCCCC
>DASTLD010000113.1:0-5791 GCA_035715345.1 Longimicrobium sp. | reverse complement strand
GGCGCCGCGCACCTCCAGGCCCTCCACCACCGCCGCCTCGGCCACGTTCTCCTCCGGCAGCACCACGCCCGCCAGCCCCGCGTCCCGCGCCGCGATGGCGATGGGCAGCGCGCCGCGCACCGGCCGCAGTCCCCCGTCCAGCCCCAGCTCGCCCACCAGCAGGAACTTCTCGAGCCGGCCGACGGCGTCGAGCTGCCCCGTGCCCGCCAGGATGCCCAGCGCGATCGGCAGGTCGAAGGCGCTGCCGTCCTTGCGGATGTCCGCGGGCGCCAGGTTGACCGTGATGCGCCGCGGCGGCACCAGGTAGCCGCTGTTCTGCACCGCGGCCACCACGCGCTCGCGGCCCTCCTTGACCGCCCCCTGCGGCAGCCCGACGGTGGTGAAGTTGGGCAGCCCGCTGGCCACGTCGGCTTCCACGGTGACCAGGTAGGCGTCGATGCCCAGGACTGCGCCGGAGAGGACCCGTGCGAGCATGAGGGAGTTCCCGCGGAAGGTAGACAGCGCGGACAGCATCCGGCAGCATGCTAGCGCGGGAGAGCAGCGGCGTCAACTCGTTCGTATACCGCTAGTTAGGGTCGTTTGCAAGCTGTCGTGTGGGTGACGCACCTTACGCGTTTGGAGCGCTCCGGAAGGTCTCGATGACCGCTTGTTCGCGCCCCGGCCGGGCTGACTCGCTCATCCGTTCGTCCCTGGCTGGCATCCGTTCGTCACAGCACGCGAAGCGCACCCGCATGACAACCTTGACGGCGGGTCCCCACGTGCTGATTATCTAGCACGTGCTGATTTCTCCGCACGTTTCAGCGCGTGCAACGGTTCGCGGCCGGGCAGCGTCCAACGGCCGTTGTATACGATAAACCTTTCGGGCGGACGGTCCGTCCTAGTCTCCGTCCCGAGGCCGGCAGGCGCCGGCCCCTTCCCCACCGCCCGACATCGCTGATGCCGCTCGCGCAACCGTCTCCCGAGCCGACCCGCCGCTCGTTCCACCCGGCCCACCGCACCCCTCACCGGCTGGCGCCCATGAAGCTCTCCCGCATCTCCGCCGCATCGCTTGCCCTGCTGGCCCATGCCGCCCCGGCGGCGGCGCAGGGGAACGCCCACACCACCGGCCAGTCGCCGCGCGTGCAGGCGGTGGCGCGCACATCGCCCATCGTGATCGACGGCCGCCTGGACGACGCCGCCTGGCAGGGCGCGCCCGCGGCCAGCGAGTTCACGCAGCAGGACCCCAACGAGGGCCAGCCGGCCACGCAGCGCACGGAGATCCGCCTGGCCTACGACGCCGAGGCGCTCTACATCGGCGCGCGGATGTTCGACACCGAGGGCGCGCGCGGCGTGCGCACCAACCTGGCGCGCCGCGACCAGAACCCCGGCGGCGACTACATCCAGTTCGTCCTCGACACGTACCACGACCACACCGGCCGCACCATCTTCACCACCAACCCGTCGGGGGTGAAGTACGACGCGGGCCAGGCCTCGCCGTACGCCGACCCGTCGTGGGACCCGGTCTACGTGGTGGAGAGCCGCATCGACTCGCTGGGGTGGACGGCGGAGTTCAAGATCCCCTTCAGCCAGCTGCGCTTTCCCAAGGACAGCGTGCAGACGTGGGGGATGCAGGTGTGGCGCTACGTGGAGCGCATCAACGAGATGTCCATGTGGAGCTTCTGGGGCAAGCAGGAGAACGGCGGCCCCTCGCGCTTCGGCCACGTGGAGGCGCTGCGGGCGCCGCGCAGCCGCGGCCGCATGGAGCTGCTGCCGTACGTGGTGAGCCGCGCGCGCTACGTGACCCCGGCGCAGGTGGACAACCCGTTCACCAGCGACGCGGAGTACGACATGCGCGTGGGCGGCGACCTGCGCTACCAGCTCAGCTCCACGCTGACGCTGGACGCCACCATCAACCCCGACTTCGGGCAGGTGGAGGTGGACCCGGCGGTGGTGAACCTGACCGCGTTCGAGACCTCGTTCTCGGAGAAGCGGCCGTTCTTCGTGGAGGGCAGCGGCCTGTTCGGCTTCGGCGACTTCTGGTGCCACACCTGCTCCAACGTGAGCTCCATGTCGCTGTTCTACAGCCGCCGCATCGGCCGCGCGCCGCAGGGGTTCGTGACGGCGGCGGACGCGGCGTTCACGCACCAGCCGGAGAACAGCACCATCCTGGGCGCGGCCAAGGTCACCGGCCGCACGCGCAACGGGCTGCAGATCGGGCTGCTGGACGCGGTCACGCGCTCGGAGCGGGCGCTGGTGCAGGACGAGCTGGGCGAGCGCTTCACGGAAGAGGTGGAGCCGGCCAGCAACTACTTCATCGGCCGGGTCAAGAAGAACTACCGCGGCGGCAACGCCACGCTGGGCGCCATCGCCACCTCGGTCATCCGCAGCTTCGACTCCGACCCGCTGGAGCGGCGGCTGCCGGGCCACGCGGAGGCGGTGGGCGTGGACGGCGAGATGTGGTGGAACAACCGCACCTACCACCTGCTGGGCAACTTCGCCGTCTCCAACGTGGCGGGCGACTCGAACGCCATCCTGCGCCTGCAGACCAGCTCCGCGCGCTACTTCCAGCGGCCGGACCGGGTCAGCGGCGGCAACGGCATCTTCAGCGACGAGCTGGACCTGCGCGCCACGGCGCTGCGCGGCTACGGCGGCTACCTGCGCCTGGCCAAGGACGCCGGCCCGTGGCAGTGGGAGACGGCGGTCAACTTCCGCAGCCCCGGCTTCGAGGTGAACGACGCGGCGTTCCTGACCCGCGCGGACTACGTGTGGATGAACGCCAACGTGGTGCGGAACTGGACCAGGCCCACCCGCCTGTACCGGGACTGGGTGGCCATCACCGGCGTCCAGCAGCAGTACAACTACGACGGCGACCGCAACGACCTGCAGTTCCACGGCTACACGGGCGGCCAGCTGGCCAACTACTGGAACGCGTCCGTCTACGCCCAGTACCGCCCGGAGGTGGACGACGACCGGGTGACGCGCGGCAGCCTGGTGGTGCGGCGGCCGTCCAGCCACTTCATCAACTTCAGCCTGAGCACGGACCCGCGCCGCAAGGTGGTGCTGGCCACCAACCCCTACTACCAGAACTCGTCGGAGGGGGCGCTGGGGTACGGGGTGGGGCTGGACGTGCGGGTCAAGCCGGCCACCAACATCCAGCTCTCGCTGGGGCCCTCGTACAGCTACAGCGAGTCGGAGACGCAGTTCGTGCTGAGCCGCGCGGACGAGACGGCCACGCACTTCGAGGGGCGGCGCGTGGTGTTCGCGGACATCGCCCAGCACAACCTGTCCATGGTCACGCGCCTGAACTGGACGTTCACGCCCACGCTGACGCTGGAGCTGTACGCGCAGCCCTTCGTGTTCGCCGGCGACTACGACGAGTTCAAGGAGTTCGCGGGCGACCGCACGCTGCGCAAGCAAGTGTACGGCGAGGACTTCGGCACGGTGTGCTTCGCGGACAACCAGTACACGCTGGACCCCAACGGCAACTGCGCCATCGAGGCGGAGACGTCGGAGCAGGCGTTCTCGTTCGGCAACCCGGACCTGAACGTGCGCTCGCTGCGCGGCAACGCGGTGCTGCGCTGGGAGTACCGCCCGGGCTCCACGCTCTTCCTGGTGTGGCAGCAGTCGCGCTCCGGCGGCGAGCCGTTCGGCGACTTCGACTTCACGCGCGACGCGAACGCCATCTTCCAGCAGCGGCCGGACAACATCTTCGTGATCAAGGCCAGCTACTGGATCGGCCGGTAGACAGGGAGCGGGCGGGAGATCCGACTCGCGGGGTGGATCGGGATCACCCTCGAGAGGGAAAGTGACGATGATCGGGACCGGGCGCGCTGCCCGGTCCCGATCGTCGTCTCGCATTCTACGGCACCCCCCGGCACAATGCGTTACTTCTTTCTCCATATCGCGAAAAGCAGGCCGCGGGGAGGCCTCCTCCCACGGCTGCGCCAGCGTCGGCAGAGACACAGAAAACTCGCGTACTGGCTGGACTTTTCGTGAGTTGGACCGCGGGGACAAAGAGGCGCGTTCAGGCGCTGGACAGCGCACGGAGATTCGGCGAAATTCAGATCAAGCGGGACAAGGAAAAGTGCTACATCCTGCGACGCCGCCCGGCGCCGCCGCGCTCTTCCCCGGTTCCAATCCCCAGACAAGCCGCTGACCCGACCCCGCGCACGCCGCGGGCGACCGTCGTTGCGGCAACCGCCTTCCGATCCGCCGCAGGCCCCCATGACGCACCGTCCACGCACTTCAATCGCCCGGCTCCTGGCCGCGCTGCCGCTCGCGCTCGTGCTGGCGGCGTGCAGCGGGGGCGCGGGCTCCGAGATCACGGCGCCCGGCGAGCCGCTGGAGGCCAAGCGCCGCGCCAGCGTCCCCGGCGCGCCGCAGTCCGTGCAGGCCACCGCCGGCAACGCGCAGGCGACCGTGCGGTGGACCGCGCCGAGCAACGACGGCGGCCGCGGCATCGCCACCTACCGCGTGACGGCGGCGCCCGGCGGCGCGGCGGTGACCGTGGCCGCCCCCGCCACATCCGCCGTCGTCGCGGGCCTGGCGAACGGGACCGCGTACACCTTCACCGTCGTGGCCACCAACAGCGTGGGCGACGGGCCGGCGTCGACTCCCTCCGCGCCCGTCATCCCGCAGGCGCCGGTGGTGACGCCGCCGTCGGGCTCGGCGCGGTGGGTGTCGGGCTACTACGTGGGCTACCAGCGCAGCCTGTATCCGCCGGAGGAGGTGGACTTCTCGCTGATGAGCCACATCATCGTGGGCCGCATCGTCCCCACGGCCACGGGCGGGGTGCTGACGCACTTCGACATCAACGACGTCGAGGGCCCGGCGATGGCCCGCACCCTCTCCACGCGCGCGCACGCCGCGGGGAAGAAGGCGATCCTGATGCTGGGCGGCGCGGGGACGCACGCGCAGTTCGTGGGCGCCGCGTCGGCCGCGTACCGGTCGCTGTTCGCCACCAACCTGCTGGCGGCGATGGACGCGCTGGGATACGACGGCCTGGACGTGGACTGGGAGCCCATCCAGGAGGCGGACAAGGCGCCGCTGCTGGCGCTGCTGCAGGAGCTGCGCGCGCGCCGGCCCAGCATCATCCTGACCATCCCGGTGGGGATGGTGAACATCAACTACCCCGGCACCTACGACGCGTGGTACGCGCAGGCGGCGGCCGTGGTGGACCAGATGAACCTGATGAGCTACGGGATGGGCGGGGCGTGGCCGTACTGGGAGGTGTGGCACCACGCGCCGCTCCACGACGCGGCGTCGGCGCGGCCGGCGTCCATCGCCAGCACGGTGCAGCGCTACCTGAGCGTGGGGGTGCCCGCGGGCAAGCTGGGGATGGGCCTGGGGATGTATGGCTCGTGCTGGAAGGGTGCGTACCAGCCGCGCGCCGCCCAGTCGTCCACCACCTCCAAGGTCGGCGACGACAACAACATGACGTACGCCAAGATCATGGCCTCGTACTACGACGGCAGTGCGCGGCGCTGGGACGCGGCCGCGGGCGTGCCGTACCTGACCTTCAGCGCGCCGCGCGGCCCGCTGGCGTGCAACTACGTGTCGTACGAGGACGAGCAGTCCATCGCGGCCAAGGGCGAGTACGCGCGCGCCACGGGATTGGGGGGCACCATCGTCTGGACCATCGCCGGCGGCCACCTGCCCACCGCGCCGCTCGGCAGCCGCGATCCCCTGCTCCGCGCCGCGCACCAGGCCTTCCTGGCACAGTAACGACAACAGATCAAGAACCTCACGCAGAGGACGCAGAGGTTTAAAAGAGAGCCGCAGAGGAACCCTATCAGTTCCTCTGCGGCTCTCT
>DASTLD010000112.1:0-2470 GCA_035715345.1 Longimicrobium sp. | reverse complement strand
GACGGCGTGCACGCCGGGCAGGCGCGCGGCCGCCGAGGCGTCGAGGGCGACCACGCGGGCGTGCGCGTGCGGGCTCCGCAGCATCGCGGCGTGCAGCTGGCGCGGCCGCGCAACGTCGTCGAGATAGAGGCCCCGGCCGGTCGTGAGGCGCGCGTCCTCCTTGCGCGGCAGCGGCGCGCCGACCCAGCGCGTCACGGCCGGCGCTCCGCCGTCGACTCCCGGAGGCGGCGCGCGGCGAGCTCGATGGCGCGCACGATGTTGACGTAGCCGGTGCACATGCACAGGTTGCCGGCGATGGCGTCGCGGATCTCCTGTCGCGTGGGTGCCGGGTTCTCGGCGAGCAGCTCGTGGGCCGTCGCGAGCATGCCGGCCGTGCAGAACCCGCATTGCAGCGCGTGGCACTCGTGGAACGCGGCCTGCAGGACGCTCGGGCCGCCGGCGGGCGTGAGCCCCTCGACCGTGGTCACCTCGGCGCCCTCCAGCTGGGCCGCCAGGAGCAGGCAACTCCGCGCGGTGCGGCCGTCCACGAGCACCGTGCAGGCGCCGCAGACGCCGTGCTCGCAGCCGACGTGCGTGCCCGTGAGCCCCAGCTCCTGGCGGATGAAGTCGCTCAGCAGCAGGCGCGGCTCCACGGCGCGCTCGTGCTCGGCGCCGTTGACGCGCAGGGTGATGGGGACGGGCTGGGGCAAGGGGTGCGGCTCCCGGCGGCGGGGTGCGGGGACGGCGGGCGATTGCTTGGAGAAACAGATAGGACGCGCGCCGCTCTCTGGCAAGTTCGAGAGCGCAGTGCCGGAGCACCCGAGCGCGGAAGTGGATCGCGCGGTCCGCCCCATGGCGTTGGCGGGGACGGCGCGGGCGGCGTAAACGTTTGCCTTGCGCACCCGGGCCGCCACGGACTCGCCGGGCGGGCGTGGACGCGGGCCGCGCGCGCTCCCACCGCTCTGCCCGCAGCCGGCGCGCGGTAGTCGCTGCCGGACCGCGCGGTGCGTGATTTGCGTCCGCAACCGATTGACATCTCGCGAGATGCCGCTCCCTCCGGCCCCCTTGAACAGGGACCGGGAAGACGTGGTATTTTCTTCACCCAACGCAGGTTGGGAGGAGCGCCAGATGCATCGTTCTCCCCCGCAGCGGCTGCTCGCCGCCGCCGCGATCGCGCTGCTCGCCGCGGCGTGCTCGGACCGGTCCAACCCCGCCGGGCCGGAGCTCTCCGCTTCCGGCGCCGCGCCCACGGCCGACATGGGCGCGTGCGACCCCGCCGTGATGGAATGCGAGCCGTACGATCCCAACGAGCAGCCGGACAACCCGGCCAACCCGTACTCCGAGCCGTCGGGCGCGTCGTTCAGCTACGCGGTTGCGCCGGCGGGCATCTACACCGGCTACACCCCGTCGAGCTGCACCTCCGGCAGCGACGTGGACTGGGACGGCGTGACCGACGCGTGCGAGCTGGCGCTGGCGCAGGCGTTCGCGCCGGGGCTGCGCATCGCGTACGAGGACGACGTGTGGGAACCCTCGCGCGGGCTGGTGGGCGGCGAGTACTACTGGGGCGTGAACCAGGCGTGGGTCTCGGGCGAGTGGCGGCTGCGCATTGCCTACCTCCCGGCCTACTACGCGGACGGCGGGACGGTGAGCGGCGGCTTCGAGGCTCACGACGGCGACTCGGAGTACATCATCGAGGAGGTGGCCTACATCCCCTCCACCGGCCACTGGGAGCTGCGCCGCGTCTTCCTCTCCGCGCACTGCGGCGCGCCCAACGGCCTGGACTGCCAGTGGTGGGCGGCCGACCGCTGGGACAGGTACGGCTCGTACTGGAACGGCGTGCGCCGCGGCGCACCCAACGTGTGGGTAGCGGAGGACAAGCACGCCAACTACTACTCGCGTTGGAAGTGCGGCACGGGCTCGTGGGGCGTGGACGTCTGCTACCGGCACGACACCGTGGTGCGCTTCCCGGTGACGGAGGGCTTCAACTTCGGCAGCGGCGCGGTGGACCTGGTGGGCACGGTGCCGGGCCGGCGCGGCAGCGCGTTCACCCGCCCGGGCGACGCGGAGAAGCTGTGGCGCACCTCGGGCAAGTTCTACGGCTGGCAGCTCACCCGTGACGGCGGCGCCACGCCGTACGGCACGGTGCTCTACAACCACGGCTACGGCTGGCCCAGCGGCAACTTCGTCTGCGTGGCCAGCGCGGACCGCTACTGCTCGCCCACCGCCAGCATCACCTCGCATTACACGGACGGGCCGTTCGGCGGCTTCCAGAGCCGCCCCGGCACGGGCTACCAGACCCGCATCGTGGTGCAGCTCTACCACGCCGCGAGCGCCGTCACGGTGACGGCCCTGGACCCGGACTACCCGGAGAACTGGCTGGTGGCGTACGATGCGGCCGGCAACGAGCTGGCCCGCACGCGCTTCGGCTACGACGGCTATCCGGGCAGCTTCACCTCGTCGCAGGCGACCGTGCAGGCGGCCGGCATCGTCC
>DASTLD010000111.1:0-2370 GCA_035715345.1 Longimicrobium sp. | reverse complement strand
CTTCCGTGGGCGGAGGCCCCCTCCCCGGCTCGTTCCTCGCCGACCCTCCCCCAACTTCGGGGGAGGGTTGGGGGTGCGGCGCGCGCGGCGGGCTGCCGTGGCGCGGCCGCCTCCGTAGAGACGCCCCGCCGGGGCGTCTCTACCATGGGAATGCGCCACGGCTGGCAACACGCGCGGGTGGCGGCGTTGCAGTCCGCGCAGGCGGACTTCGTGCTCCTGGACGCGCGGTTTCAACCGCCGGCGGGATGGACGCCGGTGCGAGAGGGAACTGACTCTTTCGACAGAACAGCAAACCCGATCACGGAGCGATGAGCAGCTCGCGGCAGTGGAGGCTGGTGGCGGCGGTGGGCGTGGTCCTGGCGCTGCTGGTGGGCGCCGGGTGGCTGGTGCGCGACCGCTTTTTGCCCGTGGAGGTCGGCACCCGGGCGCCCGGCTTCTCCGCCAGGGACCTCGGCGGCCGCCCGGTCTCGCTGGACCAGCTCCGCGGCCAGGTGGTGCTCCTGAACGTCTGGGCCACCTGGTGCGGCCCCTGCCGCGACGAGATGCCCTCCATGGAGCGCCTGCACCGCGAGCTGGGCCCGCAGGGGCTCAGGATCGTCGCCGTCAGCGTGGACGCGGCGCCCGGCGCGGTCAGCCGCAAGGGCGGGCAGCCGGGCGGGGACGTCGCGGAGTTCGTGAAGCAGCTCGGGCTCACCTTCACCATCTGGCACGACCCGCAGGGCACCATCGAGCGCGCCTACCGCACCACCGGCGTGCCGGAGTCGTGGGTCATCGACCGCGACGGCGTCATCCAGAAGAAGGTGATCGGCGCCACGGAGTGGGACAGCGGCCCCCACCCGGACCTGATCCGCCGCCTGCTGCGGGAGGGGCGGTGAGGCTCTCGCCGCGGCTCATCACCCACAACTGGCGGCTCAAGCTGGCCGCGCTGGCGCTGGCGGTGCTCATCTGGGTGCTGGCCAGCGCGCAGCAGACCACGCGGCAGTGGATCACCGCGCGCGTGGAGCCCGTCGTCCGCGACCCGGACTTCACGCTGGCAGGCCAGCCGGACCCCGCCACGGTCCGCGTGCAGTTCCGCGGGCGGGGGCGCGACCTGTGGGAGCTGGCCATCAACCGGCCCATCGTGGTGCTGCGCGTGGACACCGTGGGCGGCCGGCGCGCCTTCGTGCTGGAGAACCGCATGGTGCGGCTGCCCGGCGGCGTGTCGCGCGCCGTGGTGGTGGAGGACATCCGCCCCCCCGTGGTCCGGCTGGAGCTGCAGCCCCGGTGAGCGAGCCGCTGGTCCTGGGCATCGAGTCGTCCTGCGACGAGACCTCCGCCGCAGTGCTGCGCGGCGAGCGCGAGCTGCTGGGGCACGTCATCTTTACCCAGGACATCCACCAACTCTACGGCGGCGTGGTGCCGGAGCTGGCCAGCCGCGCGCACCTGCGCACCGTGGACGACGTGGTGGACGGCGCCCTGCGCGAGGCCCGCGTGCGGCTGGAGGACGTGGACCTGGTCGGCGTCACCGCCGGGCCGGGGCTGATCGGCGCGCTGCTGGTGGGGGTGGCGTGGGGCAAGGCGGCGGCGTGGGCGCTGGGCAAGCCCGTGGTGGGCGTGCACCACATGGAGGGGCACCTGTTCGCCACGCACCTGGAGCACCCGGGCGCGGAGCCGCCCTTCGTCGCGCTCCTCGTCTCCGGCGGGCACACCCTGCTGCTGTGGGTGCCGGCGTGGGGCGACTACCGGCTGCTGGGCGCCACCCGCGACGACGCCGCGGGCGAGGCGTTCGACAAGGCCGCCAAGATCCTGGGGCTGGGCTACCCCGGCGGCCCCGCCATCCAGCAGGCGGCGGAGCGGGGGGATGCCAAGCGGCACCGCCTGCCGCGCCCGCTGCTGGGCCGCGGCGAGCGCCCCGGGCAGGCCGAGTACTACGACATGAGCTTCAGCGGGCTCAAGAACGCGCTGCGGCTGCTGGTGCGAGACCTCCAGTCCCAGGGCGTGCTGGACGAGGAGACGCCGCACGTGGCCGCCGCCTTCCAGGCCGCCGTGGTGGACGTGCTGGCGCGGAAGACGATGCGCGCGGTGGAGGAGACGGGGTGCCGGCGCGTGGTGCTGGGCGGCGGCGTGGCCAACAGCCGCGCCCTGCGGGAGGCGCTGCGGGCCGCGCTGGGGCCGGACGGCGAGCTGTACGCCCCCTCGCCGCGCCTCTCCACGGACAACGCGGCCATGATCGCGCGCGCGGCGCTCTTCCGCTGGCGGCGCGACGGCGCGGGCGCGCTGGAGCTGAACGCGCGCGCGGACCTGCCGTTCCCCGGGCTGGTGAGCGCGGCGGCGGGCGCGGCGCCGCGGTGAGATCAGCCATTCGGGGCGATTGGCACGCAGGTGGCAGCA